>CAMDHJ010000004.1 GCA_945897865.1 Tepidiphilus sp. J10 | reverse complement strand
TGTAGGGCGAAAAAGCCGGCGGTTTCTTGCCGGCGCCTTCCGCCGGATGCACCGAGCCTTGGCGGAAGGCGCTATCGTTTTTCCTACGTGCTTCAACGTGAGCGCGGATTTGCCGAAGTAATCGTTGCTGAACGAAAGGCACGGCAAAGAAACCGTAGACCGTAGGGTGGATAAGCGCAGCGCATCCACCTTTTGTGGTCACTGTGGTGGATGCGCTGCGCTTATCCACCCTACGGAATTAATGGGTTGCACGGTGTTTCGCTTAAGCACGCATGCCCTCAACTCAGAATTGCAGCGATCCACATGTCGGTTTGGCGTGTCACCCCACCACTAAATCCGTGTACAGCAACGTCGGCGTCAAACTCAACACAGCGAATTGCACCGCCGCCAGCGCGCCCGTGCCATCGGCGTCATAAAACAACGCGCCGTTGCTTTGGTCGTAAACAATGCGGTCGTCCGCGTCGTGCGCCGCGCTGCCGGCGTGGAAGAACGCATCCGTGCTCGGGCTGGCGCTGAAACCCAGCTCGCGGAAGATGGCTGGCGAGAGTTGAATCTTGTCGGTGCCGTTGACGAAATCGGTGACGGTATCGACGTTGCGCAGTGCATTGAGCGGGGTGGTGAAGGCGAAGGTGTCGGCGCCCGCGTCGCCGGTCAGCGTGTCGTTGCCGGAGGCGCCATCAAGGAGGTCGTTGCCGACGCCGCCGCTGAACGTGTTGTTGCCGCCGTTGCCGGTCAACGTGTTGTTCAGGCTGTTGCCGTTGCCGTTGAGGTTTTTGGTGCCGAGCAGCGTCAGGTTTTCCAGGTTGTCGCCCAGCGTCCAGTCGACGAAGGAACGTACGCTGTCGATTTCCGTCGAGCTGGTCTGGGTTTCCTGAATTGTGTCGTTGGCGTGATCCACGACGTACACATCATTGCCGGTGCCGCCGTTCAGCGTGTCGGCGCCCGTTCCGCCATCAAGTATGTTGGCGGCTTCGTTGCCGGTGAGGGCGTTGTTCAGGCCGTTGCCGGTGGCGCTGAATTTCTTGCTGCCGAGCAACGTCAGGTTTTCCAGGTTGGCGGCCAGGGTCCAGCTCAACGTGGCTTGCACGCTGTCGATTTCTCCGGCAAGTGCGCTTGTTTCGTTCACGCTGTCGCTGCGGTTATCGACCCAATAAGTGTCGTTGCCGAGGCCACCGATGAGGGTGTCCGCGCCTGCCCCGCCGTCTATAGTGTCGTTGCCGCCCTGACCATCCAGAATGTCGTTGCCACCATACCCCAACAATCCATCAGCATAGGAAGTGCCAGTCATAGTGTCATTGTTACGAAAAACATAGGCCTGTAGACCTTGCTGATCCAGTGCGTATAAGTAGCTCATGACAATCAGTGCGTCGGCATTCGCACTACCAACTTCAGACTGCAGTACCCCCCCTTCATAATATTGGTATTTAGTAGCTGATCCTCCTGCCAGGTTTCCATAAAAATCGTAATAAAAGGATCCCAGATAAGTTCCTGTTTTGAAACCATCATAAATCGTAATTTGCGATGAGTTTGCAGTAATAACTTGTCCAAACCACACTTCTGTGGCGGCTAAATCCATTGGTCGATACAGATTGAACGTTGCCATGTTTTTCTCCCTTCGGTTATAGCAAGTGACGACTCAACACATCGGCATCACGCCTCGGCCACCCCCTGCCCCCTGAGCGACGTTGCATTCATAAATCAGCAAATCACCCGCCGTCTCGGTCAGTACGTTACCAATGGCCTCCAGCTTAAGATTGTAATCTTTTAGTGCCTGCTGATTGACCGTGGTGACCCCCAGTTGCTGGCTGCCGGGCCACCACGCGAGATCAGGTGGATGGCGTCGAGCCCGGAGTAATCAGCCAGAACATCGGCCATTTGCTGGAGGCCGTTCCCTGGGCAAGGCTGGTGAGAATGGTTTCGAGGTGTTGCACGGCAGAGTCGATAAACACGATCTGGTTTGTATCTGCATTGAACATGACTAACTCCAGAATAATCTCCGCGAATTGTGTTGTCCGGCCTCGCGGGTTGCCGTTAATCGTTTCTTTTCACCCCACCACAAAATCCGTGTAAAGCAGCGTCGGTCCCGAACTGAACACCGCGAACTGCACCGCCGCCAATGCGCCCGTACCATCGGCGTCATAAAACAGCGCGCCGTTGGCCTGGTCGTAAAGGATGCGGTCTGTCGTGTCGTGCGCCGCACTGCCGGCATGGAAGAACGCATCCGTGCTTGGCGCGCCGCTGAAACCCAGCTCGCGGAAGATGGCTAGCGAGAGTTGAATCTTGTCGGTGCCGCTGACGAAATCGGTGAGGGTATCGACGTTGCGCAGCGCGTTGAGCGGGGTGGTGAAGGCGAAGGTGTCGGCACCCGCGTCGCCAGTCAGCGTGTCGTTGCCGGAGGCGCCATCAAGGAAGTCGTTGCCGGCGCCGCCACTGAACGTGTTGTTGCCGCCATTGCCGGTCAACGTGTTGTTCAGGCTGTTGCCGTTGCCGTTGAGGTTTTTGGTGCCGAGCAGCGTCAGGCTCTCCAGGTTGTCGCCCAGCGTCCAGTCCAGCCAACTGCGCACGCTGTCGCCGGCATCCGTACCGGTTTCCTGAATCGTGTCACCGGTGTTTTCCACCACATAAACATCATTCCCTGCGCCGCCGATCAGCGTATCGGCGCCGGTGCCGCCATCGAGGATATTGGCGGCAGCGTTGCCGGTCAGGGTGTTGTCCAGATTGTTGCCGGTGGCGCTGAATTTCTTGTTGCCGAGCAATTCCAGGTTTTCCAGGTTGGCGCCTAGCGTCCAACTGAGCGGAGCAAGGACAGTATCCGTGCCGGCGTTGGCGTGTTCGGTGATGCTGTTGCTTGCGGCGAGGACGCTGTAGCGATCATCGCCTTCGCCGCCTGCCAGGTTGTCTGTAATCGTGTTGGCGGCGAGCGTGTCGTTGCCGGCGCTGCCTTGCGTGGCCCAGATGACGGCGGCGGTGGCGCTGCTGATGACCTGTTCCGCGATACCGTGGCCGTCGGTGTAGCGGGCGACGACGGTGATTGTTTTGCCGACGTCGGCGAAAGTGAGCACATAGGTGCTGGCCGTCGCGCCGTTCAGATCGCTGCCGTTGGCTTGCCACTGGTAGCTGATTGCACCCAGACCATCGGCATCGACCAGGCTGTTGCCGGCGCTGAGCGTCTGCCCATGTATCGCCATGCCGCTGATGCTGACCGCGCCGCGGGGTGGGGTGTTGGTGGTGAAGTTGTAGCTGCTCGTGCCGACGTAACTGTTACCGGCTTGGTCCTTGAGCGTGCCGGCCGCGAATTCGACTTGGTAGCCGGGGGCGTAAGTCAGGTTGATGGTTGGGTCGATGGTCAGGACGGCGCCCGAAATCGTCAGGCGCGCGCTGCTGGCGGCATCAAAGCTTTCTACGATGCTGCCGGCAGCGGTTTTGAGCACGATGCTGCCGCTGCCACGGACGATGGCTTCGCTGAAGGTGATGACGATGTTGCTGGCCAAGGCCACGCCGACAGCTTCATCTGACGGGCTGAAGGCTGACACTGTCGGGGCGGTGGTATCCACCACCAGGGCGCTGGTCAGTTTTCCGGTTGTGGCGCTGGTGTTGCCGGCGGCATCGGTCTGCCTGATCTGGATGGCGTTGGCGGCGTAGCTGCCATCTGCAAGCAGCAAACTGCCACCGCTACCGGCCTGCCAGGTGGTGCCGCCATTCAGGCTGTAGGACCACGTCGTGCCGGCTTCGAGGTCGCTGATCTGCACGGTGTTGACCTTGCTGATCGCGCTGCCGGCGACGGTTTGCTGGATGCTGGTGATGGTGACGTCGGTCAGCGGCACGTTGGTGGGGCTGGTGGTAGTAGTGGGCACCTGGGCGATGCTGTCGATGACCGTCAGGCCGGAGACGATATGGCCGAACACGGCGTAGCCGAGCGAACTGGCGCTGCTGTAGTTCAAGTTGGGGTTGTCCACCAGATCAATGAAGAATTGGGTGGTGGCTGAGTTGGCGCTGCTGCTGCTGCGCACCATGGCGAGGCTGCCGCGCAGATGAGTCAGGCCGTTGTTGCTCTCCAGGGCGATTGCGCCATAGAGCGGCTCCTTGTACGCCAGCCCGTGCGTGTAGCTGCCGCCTTGCAGGATAAAACCCGGAATGGCTTGATGAATCAGCGTGCCGTCGTAGAAGCCGGCATCGACATAAGCCAGCATGTTGGCGACGGTGATCGGCGCCTGTTCCGGGCGGAGTTCGAACACCACAGAACCCAGGTTGGTTGCCATGGTGATCTGGGGATTGACCAGGTAATCGAAAGCCGCGCTGGTCACCAGCTTGGGCGCTACCGGCGCAATGGTGTCGATGGACTGGCCGCTGTTCGCGGCGAGCGCATTGACATTACCGCCTGCATCGTTCACCGCGCCTGTCCGCAAGACCACGCCGATGCTGCCGCTGGCCACGTTCGGGCTGGGGGTGACGTTGACAAGCCAGCTTGCGCCGCTGCCCGATACCGAACTGATCACGCCATTGGTTACGATGAAGTCATTGGCCGCAAGCCCCGTGACGGCTTCGCTGAAGGTCAGCGTATAGGCGATATTTCCGGTGCTCAGGTTGGCGACGCCGGCCAGGTTATCGCTGATGCTCACACTCGGCGCGCTTACCACTTGATTGGTGATCAGCAGAGCGCTGGACAGCGTGCCGGCGCTGGCGCTGGCATTGCCCGCCGCGTCGGTCTGCCGGACCTGGATGGCATCGGCCGCGTAGTCGCCCAATGGCAGCGTGATGCTGCTACCGCTGCCCGCATTCCAGTTGGCGCCGCCATCCAGGCTGTACGACCACTGTGCCCCGGCTTCCAGGCCGCTGACCTGCAAGGTATTCACGTTGCTGACGGCACTCCCCGCTGTGTTCTGGCGGATGGACGTGATGGTGACATCCGTGACCGGCACATCGGCGGTGCTGTTGCGTGTGGTGGTGGCCACCTCCGCGATGCTGTCGACCACGGAGAGCCCGGACAACACATGGCCGAACACGGCATAGCCCGGTGAGGCGGCGCTGCTGTAATTCAGGAAGGCGTTGTCGACATGGTTGATGAAGAACTGCGAGGTGGCAGTGTCGGCCGCGTTGGTGCGCGCCATGGCGATGCTGCCGCGCAAGTTGGCCAGACCATTGCTGCTCTCCAGCGGAATGGCGGCGTAAGTCGGCGTTTTGTAAACAAGGCCGGGGGTATAACCACCGCCTTGCACCATGAAATCCTCAATCACCCGGTGAAACAACGTGCCGTCATAAAAACCGGCATCCGCATAGGCCAGCATGTTGGCCACGGTGACCGGCGCCTGTTTGGGGTGTAGTTCCAGAACCACCGTACCCAGGTTGGTTTGTATCGTGACCTGGGGATCGGCCGCGAAATGCGTCCCGGCAGCGGTGACCACCTTCGGCGCCACCGGCGCGAAGGTGTCGATGGCTTGGCTGGTATTGGCGGCAACGGCGTTCAGGTCGCCGCTGGCGTTGCTCACCGCGCCGGCCTTCATCGTCAGGCCAATCGTTCCGCCGGCTACACCGGAAGCGGGCGTAATGTTGACCGTCCAGAGACTGCCACCGCCGGAGACCGTGCTGACCGCGCCATTGCTGACGGTGAAATCATCGGCAGCAAGACCGGTAACGGCTTCGCTGAAGGTCAGTGTGTAGGCGATGTTGCCGGTGGCGAGGTTGGCGATTCCAGCCAGGTTATCGGTGATGAGGACGGTAGGGGTAGTCACGATTGGGCCCAAGCGGCTAAGCGTTGATAGGGAAAGGGATATTTTTGATCTGGTCAGATTTATCCATAAAACCGGAGGTTGCGCCATGCACACCGAAAGGACGAATGGTGCGCACGACGCACTCTACGACCCGGCTGGCAATCTCGGATGAATCGGGCCGAATCAACAAAACACGCCAACGGTTGTTGTCTCTGCCAGATAGTCCCGCAATATCCCTACTCAGCAGCCCGTAGGTTGGGCTGAGGCACGAAGCCCAACATGAAAGCGTCCGCCCGAGACTATTGGGTTACCTGGCGGCGAATCGGTTACGTTGTGTAACTTTTCGAGAAGTCGTTCCGTTTCAACAAGGCAGCAAAGGCGCCAATAATGCAACATGCATTGCGCATCGAAAAACAAATCGATGCCGATTTGCCTCAGGCAAGGCGGCATTCGAGGTTGTCGATCAGGCGGGTGCGGCCGAGGTGGGCGGCGGCGAGGATGACGAGATCGTGTTCATCTGGCTTGGGGGATAGCAGCGTGGTCTGGCTGCGAACCGATACATAGTCGACGCGCCAGCCATTGTGGCTGAGTTCGTCGCTGGCGGTCTGTTCGATGTCGGCGAAGTGGGTGTCACCGGTCTCGATGCGTTGCGCCGCTGCGCGCAGCAATCGATGCAGACGTGGCGCTTCGGCACGCTCAGTTTCGCTCAGAAATCCATTCCGCGATGACAGCGCCAGGCCGTCTTCGGCGCGGCCGGTTTCGCCTTCCAGCATGATGATGGGCAGGTTGAACTGGCGCACCATCTTTTTCAGGATGAGGAGCTGCTGGTAATCCTTTTTGCCGAAGGCGGCGTAGTGCGGCTGCACCAGGTTGAACAATTTCAGGACCACAGTGGCAACGCCCTGGAAATGGCCGGGGCGGAATGCGCCGCAGAGTTCGTCGGCCAGCGGGGGTTGCACGCTGAAGGTTTGTGCTTCCGGGTACATCTCGTTGGCGTCCGGGGCGAACACGATGTCGCAGCCGGCTGCGGCCAGTTGCGCGCAGTCGGCTTCGAGGGTGCGCGGGTAACGATTGAAATCCTCGTTGGCACCGAATTGCAGCGGGTTGACGAAGATGCTGGCGACGATGGGACGACCATGCCGGCGGGCCAGGTCGATCAGCGAAATATGGCCGCTGTGAAGGTTGCCCATGGTTGGCACGAAGGCGGTTTCGTGCGCGTTGGCGAGGGCGCTGCGCAGTTCGCTGACGGTGTGGATCAGACGCATCAGAAGGTTTGCTCCGGGCCGGGGAAGTCGTTGGATTTGACCGCCGCGACATAAGCCCGGATTGCCGCAGCTAGATCGCCGGCGCCAGTCATGAAATTCTTTGCGAAACGTGGAAGTTTCGGGGTCAGACCGAGAATGTCGTGCAGAACCAGTACCTGGGCATTGCAGTGCGGTCCGGCGCCGATGCCGATTGTTGGAATCCCGAGGTGTTGGGTGACCTCTTCCGCCAGCACCGAGGGAATCGATTCCATCAACAGCATTTGCGCACCGGCGCTTTCCATGTCGCTGGCATCCTGTAGCAGTTGGGTCGCGGCGCTGGCGTCACGCGCCTGGGCGCGGTAGCCGGTGACGTTGACCGATTGCGGCAGCAGGCCCAGATGCGCGCACACCGGGATGCCGCGCTGGGTCAGGAAACGCACGCTGTCGAGCATGATTGCGCCGCCTTCGAGCTTGACCATGTTGGCGCCGACAGCCATCAGCCTGGCGGCGGCGTCGAAGGCCTGTTGCGGGCTTTTCTGGTAACTGCCGAAGGGCAGATCGGCCATCACGAATGCGCCGCCAGCCGTGCCGCGCACGACCGCGTCGGTGTGGTAGATCATCTGTTCCAGCGTCACCGGCAGGGTGGAGGTGTGGCCCTGTACCGTCATCCCGAGCGAGTCGCCGACGAGCAGAACATCGACGCCGTTTTCCACCAGCAGACGTGCGAAGCTGGCGTCATAGCAGGTCAGTACGCTGAGTTTTTCGCCTTTCTCGGCGCGGGCAAGCAGTTGCGGCAGATACATGTCGGAGTCTTCCGTGTTTTGAATGCTGAAAATGGCCGTGTTCAGGCGCCCAGATTGAAGAATTCACGCGCGCCGCGCATGTCCTGGATGCGCTGCAACAGTAATTCGAAATCTGCGTCCTTTTCAGCGAAATTTAGGTTCTCACTATTCACGATCAGAAGTGGCGAGGCATCGTAATGATAGAAAAACTCGCTGTAAGCCTTCGATAGCTCGTTTAGATAAGTTTCGTTGATTTGGCGTTCATAGCTGCGGCCGCGTTTTCTTACCCGTTCAAGCAGCGCGCTGGGTTTGGCTTGCAGGTAAATCACCAGATCCGGCGCGTTGGCTTGCGGTTTCAGTCCTTCATAGAGCTGGTGATAAAGGCGATATTCGGCGTCGTCGAGCAGCAGCTTGGCGAACAACAGGTCTTTTTCGAGCATGAAATCGGCGACCCGGGCGGAACCGAACAATTCATTCTGCAGCAGTGGGCGCGCCTGATCGACGCGGGAAACCAGAAAGAAAAGTTGCACCGGCAGGGCGTAGCGGCGGCGATCTTCATAAAAACGCGGCAAGAAGGGGTTTTCGTCGGCGTTTTCCAGAATCAATTCAGCGCTCAGGTGCGCCGCAAGCTTGCGCGCCAAGCTGGTCTTGCCAGCGCCTATCGGGCCTTCAACAACGATGTGGCGGAAACGGCTGAACATGGTGACAGTGCGGAAGCGGGAAGAAACAGAAAGAAGCGGAGAAAAAAGCGGAGAAAACTACTGATAGCGCGTCGCGTGCGGTGCAGTTTCGGCGGCCAGCGGGATGATGTCGCTGATATCAGTTCTGGTCAGACAGTCGGCGACCCGACCATGTCCCGGGATGAGTGCATTCGGAGCAATTTCAGCCAGCGGCAGCAGGACAAAGGCGCGCTCGGTCATGCGTGGGTGCGGCAGCGTCAGGCCGTGCTCGTGCATGACCAGACCATCGTAAAGCAGCAGATCAAGATCCAGGCTGCGCGGCGCGTTCTTGAAGGTGCGGTTGCGACCGTGCCGCGCTTCGATCTGAAGCAGCGCGGCGAGCAGTGCTCGGGGTGTCATCTGGGTGATGATGGCTGCCGCTGCATTGATGAAATCCGGTTGTTCCGCGTAGCCGACCGGCTTTGATTGATAGAGCGAGGAACGAGCGATGAGGCGGGTTTCGGGTAGGTTGTCGAGTTGCGACCAGGCTTGCTCGATTTGACCAATCGGGTCGCTCAGGTTCGAACCGAGTGCGATGTAGGCGGCAATTTCAGCCAAGCTTTGCCTCGATGGCTGCCTCGCCGGCGGGTTTGCGCGGTCCGCGCTTGCGTCGCTTGGTTTTGCCTTCGCCTGGCTGCGGTTTGATCAGCATCGCCTCGCGTTCGTTGTCGTTGGCATCCGGGAAACGGGTCCACCAATCCGCCAGTTCCTGGGCGGCATCTTCGCCTTTCGCGCGGATCAGCAGGAAGTCGTATCCAGCGCGGAAGCGAGGGTGTGACAGCAACCGGAACGGGCGTGCGCCGCTGCGTTGTTCAAAACGGGATTGCAACGACCAGATTTCCTTGATCGTGCCGTCGAAGCGACGCGGGAACGCCAGTACGCGGCGTTGGCGTTCGAGTACCGTATCCATCGCGTCGTAAAGCGCGGATTGATCGCTCTGACCACTGTTGCGGTTGCGTTTCAGCTCGGCTTGCATGTCGTACCAGAGCAGGCAGGCGAGCATGAAGGCGGGCGAAGCGGAATGGCCCTGGCGGACGCGTTCGTCGGTATCGTGCAACGCAACATGGAGGAATTTCTGCCGTTCCGGATCGTCCAGAATGGTGTCGAGCATCGGCAAAATGCCATGATGCAGACCTTCCGCGCGCAACTGGCGGACGCCGCGCTCGGCGTGACCGGAAAGCAGCAGCTTCATCATTTCGTCGAACAGGCGGGCCGATGGGATGCGCTCCAGCATGGATGCGAGTTCGGCAATTGGGGCGCGTGTGGCGGGGTCGATGTGGAAATCGAGTTTGGCGGCAAAGCGGGCGGCACGCAGCATGCGCACCGGGTCTTCGCGGAAGCGCTGGATCGGGTCGCCGATGATGCGCAATACCTTTTTCTTGGCGTCTTCAACGCCGCCATGCCATTCCCAGACTTCTTCCGTTTCCGGGTCGTAATACAGCGCGTTGACGGTGAAATCGCGGCGTTCTGCGTCTTCCGCCTGATTGCCGAACACGTTGTCGCGCAACAACATGCCGTCCTCGGCGGTGACGCGGGAGTCATCGTCTTCGTCGCTTTCGTCTTCCTTCGGCAACGAGGCGGCACGATACGTGGTGACTTCGATGGTGTCGGCGCCGCAATAGACGTGCACAATCTGGAATCGCCGACCGATCAGACGCGAACGGCGGAATACCTGGCGCACCTGCTCCGGCAAGGCATCGGTGGCGACATCGAAGTCCTTGGGTTCACGCCCCAGCAACAGATCGCGCACTGCGCCGCCGACGACGAAAGCGCTATATCCAGCTTCCTTTAGCGCACGCGTGGTTTTCAGGGCGCAGGCATGGATCTGTTCGCGACGGATGCCGTGGACTTCGACTGGAATGATGCGGGGGCCACTGTCAGCTTTGGAGGCAGCGGATTTACCGAAAACTTTATTGATGAACCGACGAATCATGGTTGCCGGAAGAGATATTCGTTCATGGTTGGCGATCTCCTGAGGCGCGAGATTATACACATCGTCCCGACTCGGCCGGCCTTGCCCGGACCCGCCTCGCAAGCTACATTAGTGCGGCTGTTGTTGTGTGCATTTTCGCTTCCAAGGACTTTTTGCTTTGCTCGCTCTCATTCAAGCCGCTGGCTGGCCGATCTGGCCGCTGATCTTTGCCTCTGTGCTGGCGCTGGCCATCATTTTCGAGCGCGCCTACAGCTTGCGCCGCACGATTGTCATTCCTTCCAATCTGCTCGACCAGGCGTTGAGCAATCTGCGCCAACACGGGCCGAATCCTGATCTGATGCGGGCCTTGTCTGAGGGGTCGCCATTGGGGCGGGTTTTGGTTGCCGGTATCCGTAATGTCGGCAATAGCCGCGATCTGATGAAAGAGTCGCTGGAAGAAGCCGGCCGGGCGGTGGCCCATGATCTGGAACGCTACCTGATGACCTTGGGCACGATTGCTTCGGTGGCGCCGTTGATGGGCTTGCTCGGAACGGTAGTGGGCATGGTGGAGATTTTCGGCTCGCAGGCACCCACTGGCGGCAACCCGGCGGCTTTGGCGCATGGCATCTCGGTCGCCTTGTACAACACCGCGTTCGGCTTGATTGTGGCCATTCCAAGCATGATTTCTTATCGTTTCTTTCGCGGTCGGGTTGACGCGTTCTTGGTGGAAATGGAACAACAGGCGGTGCGTCTGGTTGACACGATCCACAGTGAGCGGAAGTAGATCAGCATGCAATTTCGTCGCAGCCGGCGCGATGAACCGGAAATCAATCTGATTCCACTGATCGATGTGTTGTTGGTGGTGCTGATTTTTTTGATGGTCACCACGACCTACGCCCGTTTTTCCGAATTGCAGATCAATCTGCCAGAAGCCCATGGCGATAGCGCCAAGGAAGCCCCGCTTCAGATCAATGTGGGCGTCGACCAACATGGCGCTTATTCGATCAATGAAGCCGCTGCCGCAGGTGCTTCGGTCGATCTGCTGGTCGAAGCGTTGCAGGCGGCGGCTGGCGGAGAGAAAGATCCGGTCGTGGTGATTTCTGCGGATGCCCAGGCGACTCACCAGGCGGTCATTCGGGTCATGGATGCGGCGCGGCGAGCGGGGTATCCCAGGGTGACCTTCGTGACGCAGAGCGCCGATGGTGGCACTTAGGTGGCACTTGGGTGGCAATACGGCGCCGGTATTCTCGATGATTTTTCCATGACATATCGTTGCAATCCATCTCGTCGCAATCGATCTTCGAGTCTGCTTTGATCGACGCGTTGTTGCGCTGCTGGTATGGGCGCTGTCCAGCCTGGTTTGTTCCGATACATCTGCTGCTGGCGTTGCCGTTGAGCCTGGTCTTCGGGACGTTGGTCAAACTTCGACGTCGCCTGTTTCAATTCGGCTGGCTGCGGGTAACACATTTGCCGGTGCCCGTGATTGTGGTGGGCAATCTGACTGTCGGTGGTGCCGGCAAGACGCCGCTGACCTTGGCTCTGGTAGCTGGGTTGCGGCAGGCTGGTTTTTCGCCGGCTATCGTCAGCCGTGGCTATGGTGGCAGTGCCAAAACGCCAATGCCGGTGTTGCCGGATAGCGATCCGGCAAGCGTGGGTGACGAGCCGGTCTTGCTGGCGCGACGTGCCGGATGCCCGCTCTGGATTGGACGAAAACGGGCTGACGCGGCACGACAACTGCTGGCATTTCATCCGGAAGTGGATGTGTTGATTGCCGATGATGGCCTGCAACATTTTGCCCTCGGCCGCGACATTGAGCTGGTCGTCGTCGATGCGGTACGTGGTTTCGGCAACCGCCATTTGCTGCCTGCCGGCCCGCTGCGCGAACCTTTATCTCGGCTGAGCAAGATTGATGCGGTAGTGGTCAATGGCAGCCAGGCCCTGTCATTGCCGACAGAGTGCCGACGTTTCCAGATGCGGATTGCCGGCGTGCGCTTTGTCAATCTGGCTGCCCCGGAACGTTGGATTGCAGCGCATGATTTCGCGGCTGAGTTTGCCGATCTGTTTGCCGCCAGTCCGCCGCATGCGATTGCCGGCATTGGTCACCCGGAGCGCTTCTTCAATCAACTCGCGGCGCTTGGGATCAACGCGACGACGCGGGCTTTTCCCGATCATCATGCCTATGTCGATTCCGATTTGCCGGTCGGCACAGTTTTGATGACGGAGAAGGACGCCGTCAAATGTGCCAGCATTGGCAATCGACTGGGACGCCAGGATCTCTGGTTTCTCGCGGTTGACGCCGATGTCGAAGCCGGACTACAAACCTTGATCATTGATCATCTAAACACACGAAAGAGAACTTCAAATGGACCCAAAACTGCTTGAAATCCTGGTTTGCCCGCTGTGCAAAGGCCCCCTGGTACATCACCGGGAAGCGCATGAACTGATCTGCAAGGCAGATCGCCTCGCATTCCCGATCCGCGATGGCATCCCGGTCATGCTGGTCGATGAGGCGCGACGCCTTGAGGAAACTGAAGAAGTGGCCTGAAATTCGGCCGAAGGACCGTTGCAGTGGCTGCTGCATTCCCGTTACAGGCTTTGCTGGATCATTCGCGGCATCGGATGGAGGCGGCGGAGCGCTTGTTGCGTGCGTTGAAGCGGAAAGAGGATTTGGCGCAACAGCGTCTGCAGGAATTGCATGGCTTCAAGTCGGAATATCAGGCGCGCCTGTCCGGCGATCGCGCCGTGGTGATGGACATCATTTTGCTACGTGATTTTTATGTCTTCCTGGGCAAGCTGGATAGCGCCATCGCACATCAGGATGTTGAAGTGACCAACGCGCATGCGCATTGGCAAGTCGCGCATGAAAACTGGATGGCGCTGCGGCAGAAGGTCAAAGCATTTGAAACATTGGCGGATCGACACGCCAAACAGGAAACTCAAAAACAGGATAAACGGGACCAACGGATAACGGACGAAACCGCGCTGCGTAAGCACGCAAATCGGAATGAGGAGTCGTTCTGATCTGGGTTTGGCCGGGTTTTGCTCTTTCGGCACGCCATTTGCTTTGTCTTCGTCCAGATGGAATGGAGAAGTCTCATGGCGAATATTCAAGAGGCAATGCCGGCAAAGTTTTTGCAAATTGCCGGAGACAACAAATTGAAGGCAAAAGAGGGGTTGGCGGACAAAGCTGGCACAGCGGCGAGCCCTCAAGCAAATTCATTTCAAGGCGTACTGAAATCTCAGATGTCCAAGCCGGATGCGTTGCCGGAAGGCATGTTGGGGATTCGCTCCAATATGCCGACCGAGCTGGTTTCCGGATTTTCATCGGCTTCGGCGTCATTTTCTGCGTCAGATACCACGCCTGAACCCACTACCGAAGCCCAGTTGCTGGGGGCGGTAGAAGAAGTAACAAAGGGTCAGTTGCCTGATTCGGATGAGGATGCAGACGCCTTGCAGACGGTCGCGCCTGGGCCGATGACTACAGCTGCGGCGGGTGTGGTTACCGTGTCGGCAAGTTCGGTTTTGCCGAAGACGGATGCTGCGTTGCCGCAAGAAGCTGAATCCGACGCAAGCGCGTCGCAAGCGAGTGGAAATGTCGGTGCATCTGCGGAAGTCGGCATCAAGCCGGAGGTCGCAAACAAGACGGGTGAGGCGGCAATTGCTGCCGTTGCCGGGCAAACCTTGCCGCAAGGCAAGGCCGACAAGGCTGGGGAAGCGAGCGCCTACTTGAATTCACCGGGTCTTCAATCGAAACGTGAAGATGCTGCTTCCAACGACGTGGCTACGCCATTTGGTACGCGCGCCGATGCAAGTACGACCTCAGCCTCTAGCAGCCTCAACGGCAGTAATGCAAGCAGTGCATCCCCGGCGGCGACACTTGCAGCCACAGTCACCTCATCAAATAATCCAATTGCATTGGCGAATCCCTTCGATCAGGCATTAAGGCAGGCCGAGACCAAGATCAATGCAGCCATCGAAACCTCGGTTCGGAGTCCGGCCTTTGCGGCGGAACTAGGGGGCAAGGTCGTGTGGTTGGCTTCCAGACAGGGGCAATTTGCCGAGCTTTCACTCAATCCGGCACAAATGGGCGCGCTTGAGGTTCGTTTGAATCTGAGCGGATCTGGCGATGCCAGCGCGCAGTTTTTCTCTCCCAATCCAATCGTGCGCGATGCGATCGATGCGGCTTTGCCGAGATTGCGCGAGATGATGGCGCAAGCCGGAATCAATCTGGGTGAGGCGGAGGTGCGTGAACACGCTTTTGGGCGGGGCGAACAATCTGAACCGCGTGGCCAGCGCTCTGCACAAGAGGCTGAAACCCCGCTCCATGCGTCCGTAATGGCTGGCGTCGGCGGGACTCGCTCGGCTGGCATTGGCTTGGTTGATCTCTATATTTAACCCGCAAATTTCGTCAATACTCGTGTGCCCTTGCTGGTTCCAGCAGCATGGGACAGGTCGGATGCGTAAGCCGCAATGCGCGTTAATGGCTCCAAATACTCGCTCGTATCGATATCCTGACCACTTCTTGGCGATATTCCCGACGCAAACAAAGGCCGGCGCGATCATCATGCAAATCTGTGAAATTTCCGGCCTGACTCCCTGTTCGCGGTCTAATTCATAATATCCACGCTAATTGTTGGGCGTGGGTTTGTTTGTCTGCTTGTCATCTCATAATAAAGAACATAAGCTTCTTCAAGGAACGTTCTGTTTTTGTTTGACATTTCAACAAGATACTTTCATTTGAGGACGACATGGCTAAAGAGGAACCAGCAGCGGAGGCAGTGGCGCCAAAGAAGAAGGGCAAGATGCTCATCATCATTCTGGCGGTTGTCGGGGTGTTGGTGATTGGCGGCGGGGTTGCTGCCTATCTTATGCTTTCCAAACCTGCCGCCGAGAAGACGGCTGAGCATGGCGATGAAGCCGGGGACGGAGAGGCGGCCGAGGAAGACGCGTCTGAAGAAGACGAAGGCGAGGATGAGGCGCATGCGCCGGTCTACGTCAAACTTGAGGCTTTTACGGTCAATCTGGCTGATCAGGAGAGCTATCTGCAAACCGAGATGCAACTCTTGGTGGCGAATGCCAAGGTAGGCGAGAAAATGAATGCCCGTTTGCCGGAAGTGCGTGACGCGATGATTCGATTGTTGTCCAGTAAAACGGCCGAGGAGCTTTCTCAGCAAGAAGGCAAGGATAAGTTGGCAATTGAGGTTCAGAAGCAAATCAACGATTTGTTGGGTATCAAGGGCAAACTCAAGGGGGTGAAGAAAGTGCTGTTCGGAGCCTTCATCATTCAGTAACCGACGGGAGCCACGTGGCGGACGACATTCTTTCCCAGGAAGAAGTTGACGCACTCCTGCGCGGTGTCACCGGCGAGTCCGAGGATGTCGAAGCTGAAGAGGGCGGTGGGGGAGTTCGCGCCTACGATATTGGTCGTCAGGAACGCATTGTGCGTGGGCGGATGCCCACGCTGGAAATCATCAACGAGCGCTTCGCGCGAAATTTCCGTATCGGCCTGTTCAATCTGATGCGGCGTACCGCCGAGATTTCAGTGGCGCCGGTCACCGTCATCAAGTACAGCGAATTTGTCCGCAATCTGGTGGTGCCGACCAATCTGAACATGGTCCACATCAAACCGCTGCGCGGTACTGCGTTATTTGTGTTTGATCCGAATCTGGTTTTTCTGGTGGTGGACAATCTGTTTGGCGGCGATGGTCGTCAGCACATGCGCGTCGAAGGCCGCGATTTCACGCCGACCGAGCAACGCATCATCAAGAAAATCCTCGAAGTGGTCTTCGAAGAAATGAGCAAGGCGTGGGAGAGCATCTATCCCGTCGAGTTCGAGTTCATTCGTTCCGAAATGAATACGCAATTTGCGAATATTGCGACACCGACTGAAGTTGTCGTGGTCAGCACCTTCAATATCGAGCTTGGCGCCGGCGGCGGCGATTTTCACGTCTGCATCCCCTACAGTATGATCGAACCTATTCGCGATCAGTTGACCAGTACCATGCAAGCTGATCGTGCCGAAGCGGACGAGCGGTGGGTGACGCAAATGTCATTGCAAGTGCAGGACGCAGAAGTGGAATTGGTGGCAAATCTGGGGCAGGCGCCGGTGACATTGCGTCAGATTGTCGAACTCAAGGTGGGTGACGTGATTTCCTTGGAAGTGCCTGAAGCCGTGATTGCCCAAGTGGATGGTGTACCGCTGTTCCAGTGCCATTATGGGCAGAAGAATGGTCAGTTGGCGCTCAAGGTCGATCGGGTTCTGCAGGAACAGGATCGGATTTCCTGCGCGGGAGGTAGGCGATGAGCGAAAACGCGGAACAGAAGGAAGAGGATATTTCCGCTGACGACTGGGCCGCTGCTCTGGCTGAGCAGGAGACCGCCGCAACCCCCGCCGAAGCCGGGGCTGACGACGATTGGGGCGCCGCGCTCGCCGAGCAGGAAGCGGCCGAAAAGGTGCCGGCCGAGACAGCCATACCCGCCGCAGCGAGCAAGCCCGCTGCCAGCGATGCGGAAAGTCGCTCCGCGCAGATTTTCCAGAATCTCAGCGCTGACCAAGTCCAACCTCCGGCAAAGAATCTGGATCTGATCCTCGACATTCCGGTTCAGCTCAATGTCGAACTCGGGCGCACCAAGATTGCCATTCGCAACCTGTTGCAGTTGGCGCAAGGCTCGGTGGTCGAGCTGGATGGACTCGCTGGTCAGCCGATGGATGTGCTGGTCAACGGTTGTCTGATCGCACAGGGCGAAGTGGTTGTCGTGAACGATAAATTCGGTATTCGACTGACCGATATCATCAGCCCGGCTGAACGTCTGCATCGGTTGAATCGATAGCGTTGCAGCCATGAATTTCCGTTCCATTTTTCGCAAGCGGACTTGCGTCGTCGTTGCTTTGATTGCGCTGACGACGACCGCTGTTCATGCCGCAGTCGAGCCAGCCCCGGTGTCAACCTCCAGCGCCCTGCTGCAAGGTTTGCTCGGATTGGGCATGGTGTTGGTGGCGTTGGCCGCCTTCTTCTGGTTTTTACGCCGATTTTCTCCCGGTCAGAGCGTTGCCCAGGGCGCCGTGAAAGTGGTTGGCGGTGTCATGCTGGGACCGCGCGAGCGTCTGGTGGTGGTGGAAGTGGGGGATACCTGGTTGTTGCTTGGCGTCGGTGGTGGGCAGGTCAACACATTGCATACCTTGCCGCGTCCTGAAGGTTACACACCGGCGGCACCCCATCTTCAGACCGGTGGTTTGCCCGATTTCGCCGACAAGCTGAAGGCGCTTTTGTCAAAACGTCAGGCTTGAGGTGGTCATGAGGCTCGCATCGCGTGTCCTGCTTGGCGTCGCCATGCTGTCACCGGCCCTGGTCATCGCGGCACCGGGAATCCCCGCTTTCTCCAGCACGCCCGGCGCCGGTGGCGCAACCAATTACACATTCAGCATCGAAGCGTTGCTGTTGCTCACCGCGCTGACCTTTTTGCCGGCAGCGCTGCTGATGATGACTGCTTTCACCCGTATCGTGATCGTCCTGTCGTTGCTGCGTCAGGCCATGGGCACGATGAATTCGCCACCCAACCAGGTGATCGTCGGGCTATCCCTGTTTTTGACCTTTTTCATCATGGCGCCGGTGTTCGACAAGATTTACGACACGGCCTGGAAGCCCTATTCCGATAACCAGATCAGTCTGGTGCAGGCCGCTGACCTAGGTGTGCAGCCGCTGAAGTCATTCATGTTGAAACAGACCCGGCAGGAAGACCTGGCTTTGTTTATCGGCCTGGCCAAGGTGCCGCCGCTGAATGCGCCGGAAGACACGCCGCTGAAGGTGTTGGTGCCAGCGTTCATCATCAGTGAACTGAAAACCGCATTTCAAATCGGCTTCATTGTCTTCATTCCATTTCTGATCATTGATATGGTGGTCGCCAGCATTCTGATGTCGATGGGCATGATGATGCTGTCGCCCGTGCTGGTTTCTCTCCCTTTCAAGATCATGCTGTTCGTCTTGGCGGATGGCTGGAATCTGCTCATCGCCTCGCTGGTGCAGACATTCCAGATATGAGATTGAGCTGATGACCCCGGATACCGTCGTCGCCATCATTCGCCAAGCGCTTGAAGTTGCCATGTTGGCCGCCGGTCCGATGTTGCTGGCTTCATTGCTGACCGGGTTGTTGATATCGGTGTTTCAAGCGGCGACGCAGATCAATGAAATGACCCTGTCGTTCATCCCGAAGATTCTGGTGATGTTCATCGTGCTGGTGGTCACCGGTCCCTGGGCACTCCAGTTGCTGGTCGATTACATCAAGCGCCTGATCGGCAGTATCCCGACGCTGATCGGCTAGCGTCCATGCTGACGTTGTCCTCGGCTGACCTGGATGCGATGCTGGCGCTGTTCTTTTTTCCGTTTGTCCGCATTCTTGCCTGGCTGTCGTTTGATCCTCTGCTCGGCAACAAAGCGGTGCCGACACGAGTCAGGGTTGCTCTGGCCATGGTGTTGGCCATGGTGGTCACGCCGATTCTTCCTGTCGATGCCCCCTTGCAACTGACCTCCGGCGATGGCGTACTGATTCTGTTGCAACAGATTGCAATCGGGTCTGCCCTTGGTTTTGCGATGCGTATTGTGTTCTCTACAGTTGAATACGCCGGCCAGTTGATGGGCCTGCAAATGGGCCTCTCCTTCGCGACGTTGTTCGACCCGGTGAATGGTGCGCAAACCCAGGTAGTGGCGCAATTGCTGGTGCTGACCGCAACGTTGATCCTGTTCGCTTTCAATGGCCATCACCTGGTCATTGCTGCGCTGGTGCAGAGTTTTCAGGACATTCCGATTGGCGCCACCCTGTCGTCTGACGGTTTTGCCATGCTGGCGCACTGGGGTGGAGTGCTGTTCGAGGTCGGGCTGCATATTTCGTTGCCGGTGACGGCTGCTTTGCTGGCGACCAATCTGACCATCGGTATGATGTCGCGCGCTTCGCCGCAACTGAACATCTTTGCGATTGGTTTTCCGCTGACAATCGGCGTCGGCTTTGTTGTGCTCTATCTGGCGCTGGCCTATTTGCCGGCCCGACTTGATGAATTCTGGCTGAGGGCGGTGCAACTCGGGTCTGCTGCAATGCGCGGTATCGCCGGGCTTTGAGGTCAAGCAGCAGCGCCGCAAGCGAGGGCGTGGAGGGGGGCCGTCCAGTTTGGCTGGTTTCAGCTAAAATCCTTTTTTTTCTCGAATTCTGATCGCCATGTTTACTGGCAGCCTTGTTGCACTCGTTACCCCCATGCTTGCCGATGGAGCTTTGGATATGCCGCGTTTCCGGGCATTGATCGATTGGCACATCGACCAGGGCACGGACGGTCTGGTCATCGTCGGTACCACTGGCGAGTCACCCACCGTCAGCACCGAAGAACACTGCTTGCTGATCCGCACTGCGGTCGAGCAGGCTGCCGGACGCGTGCCGGTGATCGCTGGCACCGGGGCGAATTCGACCACCGAGGCGATCGAATTGACCCATTGCGCCAAGGCCGCCGGCGCCGCTGCCGGTCTATCCGTGGCGCCGTATTACAACAAGCCGACGCAGGAAGGCCTTTACCAGCACTTCAAAGCGATTGCCGAAGCGGTCGATCTGCCGCTGATTCTGTACAACGTGCCTGGCCGTACAGTGGCTGATATCAGCAATGAAACCGCGCTGCGTCTGGCCAAAGTGCACGGCGTGGTCGGCATCAAGGATGCTACCGGCAATATCGAACGCGGTTCCGCGTTGTTGAAGGCCGCGCCGGCCTCGTTCAAGGTTTACAGCGGTGACGACGCCAGCGGCATGGTGCTGATGTTGCTTGGTGCCGCCGGCGTCATTTCAGTCACCAGTAACGTTGCGCCGAAACTGATGCATGAAATGTGTGTGGCTGCGCTGAGCGGCGATCTGCCGCGCGCGCGCGGCATCAATTACCAATTGCTCGGCTTGCACCAGAAATTGTTCGTCGAAGCCAATCCGATCCCGGTCAAATGGGCGTTGGCGGAAATGGGGCATATCGAGTCCGGTATTCGTTTGCCCCTGGTTCCGATGTCTGACATCTACCATGACACCTTGCGTGTTGCTTTGAAGGAAGCCGGTTCGCTATGAAAAAGTTTGCCACGCGTAATGTCGCCGCATGGGTTGCTCTGGTTGTCACAGCCAGCGGCTGTTCGGTGTTTGAAGGCAAGAAAATAGATTACAAGTCGGCCGGCAAGTTGCCCACACTGGAAGCGCCACCTGATCTGGTGATGCCTGCCGGAGACAACCGCTTTGTCGTGCCCGACATCAATCCCAAGGGCGCGGCCACCTACTCCGCCTATGACCGCGACCGCAGCACCAAGCCCATCACAACGGGAGCCCAAGCCTTGTTGCCGAAGGTTGACAAGGTCAGCATCGAACGAGCCGGCGGGCAGCGCTGGATGGTCGTGCAGGCGCCAGCGGCGGAAGTCTGGCCGGTGGTGAAAGATTTCTGGCAGGAACTCGGCTTCATCATCACTCTGGAAATGCCGGACGCTGGATTGATGGAAACCGATTGGGCGGAGAACCGCGCCAAGCTGCCACAAGGAGGGATTCGTGGCTTTCTCGGCAAGGCGCTCGACAGCGTCTATTCCACTGCAGAGCGCGACAAATTTCGTACGCGCCTGGAACCCGCAGCAGAGGGCAGTACCGAGATTTATCTTAGCCATCGCGGCATGGTCGAAGTTTTTGAAGGCACCCAAAGTGGTGGCGATCAAGGCCAGGGCCGGACGATCTGGCAACCGCGCCCGGCCAACCCGGAGCTGGAAGCCGAAATGCTGCGTCGTCTGATGGTTCGTTTTGGCGTCGAAGAATCCCGCGCTCAGGGCCTGCTGGCCGATAAGGCTATGCCGCCACAGGCGGTTCAAACCCGGAGTCCGGATGCCGCGCCCAGTCTCAGTCTGCCGGAATCGTTCGATCGTGCCTGGCGTCGTGTTGGTCTGGCGCTGGACCGGATCGGATTCGTCGTGGAAGACCGCGATCGCGCCGGTGGCATCTATTTTGTCCGCTATGCCGACCCGGAAGCCAATACCACGAAGGAAAAGGGTTTGTTGTCGAAACTGGCTTTCTGGCGTTCGGATGACAACAAGGCCAAAGCGCTACGCTATCAGGTACGCCTGAAAGGCACCGAAGCGGAGACCGCGCTCGCCGTATATCAGGACGACGGCGCTCCTGCGAATAATGAAACCGGCAAGCGCATTGCCAGCCTGTTGTTCGAGCAATTGAAGTAATGCGATTCGGATGTCTCGGCAGCGGCAGCAAAGGCAATGCCTGGCTGGTTCAAGCCGGAGACACCTGCGTCATGGTCGATTGCGGATTCGGCCTGCGTGATGCCGCCAAACGTTTGGCCCGACTGGGCGTTGATGTGAACGCGCTGGATGCCATTCTGGTGACTCATGAGCATGGCGATCATGGTCGTGGAGTGGCTCAACTGGCGAGCAAAGCGCGTTGTTCGGTCAGGCTGACGCATGGCACGCACGCCATGCTGGAGGCAATAGACATCGCACCGCTGGCCGTCAAGATCGTTGAAGGCCAGCAGCAATTCGCCATTGGCGATCTCGAAATCACGCCCTACACGGTGCCGCATGATGCGCGAGAACCGATGCAGTTCGTCTTCTCTGATGGTGCCAGTCGTTTCGGCTTGCTGACCGATGCCGGACATGTCACGCCGCACATGGAAACTGTGCTGGGCGGTTGTGATGCGCTGGCGCTGGAATGCAACCACGATGTTGCCCGCCTCGAAGCGGGCAACTACCCGATTGGACTCAAGCGGCGCATCCTGGGTCGTTATGGGCATCTCGACAACACAGCGGCTGCCGTGTTGCTGAAAAAAATTGCCGGCAGCGGCCTGAAACATGTTGTAGCCGCACATTTGTCGGAACATAACAATTCGCCCGCACTTGCCCGCGCCGCCTTGGCCGGGGCGCTCGGGTGTGCGCATGACTGGATCGGCGTCGCCGATCAGGAAACTGGACTTGATTGGCGGGAAATCTGATGGACGTAATCAAAGGCATCACACCGGAAACCACCCCGGCACTGGAAGTAGCGACCAACTTCGACGAACTGGGGCTGGCTGCGCCGATTCTCGCAGCCGTAAAAGAGATGGGCTACAAGACGCCGACACCCATTCAGTCGCAAGCGATTCCATTGGTCCTGGCAGGTCGCGATCTGATGGCGCAAGCCCAGACCGGAACCGGAAAAACTGCCGCATTCGTGCTGCCCTTGCTGCAAAAAATGGTGCAACACGCCAATGCCAGCGCCTCGCCGGCACGGCATCCGGTGCGCGCCCTGGTGCTGGCACCAACGCGCGAACTGGCGATTCAGGTGCACGAGAGCGTGCTGGCGTACAACAAGAACCTGCCGTTGCGCAGCACCGTCGTGTTCGGTGGTGTCGACATGAAAGTCCAGCAGGCTGAATTGCGTGGCGGTGTCGAAATCCTGGTTGCCACCCCCGGCCGTTTGCTGGATCACGCCACAAGTCGCAGCGTGTTGTTGTCGCAAGTGCAGTTTCTTGTGCTTGACGAAGCCGATCGCATGCTCGACATGGGTTTCCTGCCCGACCTGAAACGCATCCTCGACTTTCTGCCGACGCAACGGCAGACCTTGCTGTTCTCTGCCACCTTCGACGACAACATCGTTGGCCTGGCGCGCAGCTTCCTGCAGAACCCGCTCAAGGTAGAAGTCGCCCGCCGCAACACCTCGGCCGAAAACGTCGAGCAACTGGTGCACAAGGTGAAGGAAGAAGACAAGCTCGACGCGCTGGTTCGCGTCGTGAAAACGCGTGGCATTGCTCAGGTGCTGGTATTCACCCGCACCAAGGTGTGCGCCGACAAGGTCGGCCATCGCCTGCAGAAGCGCGGCATCCAGGCAGCCATCATCCATGGCGACAAGGCTCAAGTGGAACGCTTTGCCGCGCTGGAAGGCTTCAAGCAGGGCAAGGTCCAATATCTGGTTGCCACCGATATTGCCGCGCGTGGACTGGACATCGTCGAACTGCCCTGCGTGGTGAATTACGAATTGCCCTATGCGCCGGAAGATTATGTGCACCGCATCGGCCGCACTGGCCGTGCTGGCGCATCCGGTCTCGCGGTCTCGCTGGTTTCGCCGGATGAAGAGCGTTTGTTGGCCGGCATTGAACGGTTCATCAAACGTGATTTGAACGCCTCGCCTTTACCGGAAATTGCGCCGCCAGCAAAGCCGGTTCGTCCTGTTGCAGCAGCGGTGCCGATTCCTGATGATTTGGTGCCATTGGCTGCGGTATCGCGGGCATCGGGGTCACGTTTTGGCCGTTCACGTGCCGAACCGGTTTGTGCTTTATTGCTGCCGCCAGTGCGTTCACTTGAACCTAATCTCCCTGCTGCACCGCAAGCATGAGCTCGGATTGGCTCTGGCTGGTTGGCCTGGGTGCGGTGGCCTGGTTTTGGTGGGATAGCCTGCAAAAGCGCGAAATTGCAGTTCGCGCCGCCCGCTTCGAATGCGAACGCGCCAGCGTGCAGTTTCTCGATGACAGCGTCGCCCTCAGCAAGATGCGTTTGCGGCGTGACAACAACCAGCGTGCCCGCATATATCGCGAGTACGCATTCGACTACTCCAGTGTTGGTGATGATCGCCAGGCCGGCCGGGTATACCTGCTGGGTGATCGGGTTTTGACGGCGAATCTGATCGCCTGAGTCCGTGCAATGTTCTGTAAATGTTCAACCGACGCAGAAACCTGCGCCTGAAAGGACGTGGCGAAAACGCATTTGTCGGCGATTTCGAGCTCAAAGGAACGCAGTAGATGCGTGCCGCTTGCGGGGCGATCTTGCAATGATTGAGCCGCAAGCGGAGGCTCCTGCGACTTAGACAACTGCTGGATTCAGGATTAACCGAGACCGATCTATCGTGCCTGATCAATGGGCAAACCTTGTGCCATGTTCAGGCTGCGCTTGCCGTTTCGGCTACCGATGCGGCGGCGCGGTCTTAGCGCCGCGCTGTTTCGATCCCCATCACCTGCATCCGGTAGTTGAACTGGCGCAAGGTCAGGCCGAGTTTCTGCGCCGCGCGTGATTTGTTGCCGCCGGTTTCCGCCAGCGCGGCTTCGATTGCGGCGCGGTCGCTTTCCTGCACCGGGTGGTAGGCGCGCACGCCAGCGGCTGGCGGGCTGGCGACGCCAGGCATCGGCGGACTGGCGAAAGCGGGCGGTGGCGGCGGTGGAGTTTGCATCTGCATCTGGCTATGCGTTTCCGCCTGCAATACCGCGCTGACTTCACGTTCGCCGATGGTGGCGTTTTCGGCCAGCAGGATCAGCCGTTCCAGCACGTTGCGCAGTTGCCGGATGTTGCCCGGCCAGGGGTGGTCGGTCAGGCGCAGCATGGCTTCCGGCGTGATGTTGACGTTGCGCTGGTAGCCCTGGTCGAGCTGGTTCAGGTAGTAGCGCACCAGATGGCGGATGTCCTCGGCGCGTTCGCGCAGTGCCGGCAGACGGACCGGAATCACGTTGAGGCGGTAGAACAGATCGAGACGGAATTTGCCCTGGCTGACCAGTAGTTGCAGATCCTGATTGGTGGCCGCGACGATGCGCACGTTGACCGGCACTTCCTTGCGCGCGCCGATGCGCTGGATGGAATGTTCCTGCAACACGCGCAGCAGCTTGACCTGCATCGCCAGCGGTAGGTCGCCGACTTCGTCGAGGAACAGCGTGCCGTTGTCGGCCTGTTCGAAGTAACCGGGGCGGCTGCCGACGGCGCCAGTGAAAGCGCCTTTCTCGTAGCCGAACAGTTCCGATTCGACCAGGTTTTCCGGGATCGCACCGCAGTTCACTTTCACGAAGGGCGCGTCGCGGCGCTGGCTGGAGAGGTGCAGGGCGCGGGCGAACAATTCCTTGCCGGTGCCGGATTCGCCCAGCAGCAACACGGTGGCTTCGCTCTGTGCGACCTGTTCGATCTGCTTCAACGCGCGGCGCAGTTGCAGCGATTCGCCGACGATGCCGAACGAACCGTAGGTCGATAAATCCTTGGTCAGCGCCCATTTCAGTTCGCGGTTTTCCGATTCCAGGCGGCCGGTGCGTTCGCGGATGAATTCGTTGAGCAGGATGACGTGGGTGATCAACGTCGCGGCGATCTTCAGCACCTGTTGATCGCGCGCCAGCGGCCGTGGCCGTTCGCGTAATCGATGCACGGCGAGGACGCCGATCTGGCGACCGCCCTGTTCCAGTGGCAAGGCGATGTAGGACACGGTTTCCGGCGGCAGGTTTTCGCGCGCGACGGTGCGGAACAGGAACAGCGGTTCGGCATCGACATCCTGCACGATGGCGGTCTGGCCGCTGGTCATCACGCGGCCGGTAATGCCTTCGCCGGGCAGATATTTGCCGCGCGCGATTTCGTCATGAGTCAGTCCGTAGGCGTGGACGATGCGCAGCTCGCCGGTTTCCGGGTCGGGCAACACGACGCGGCCGCGATTGAGGCCGAGGAATTCAGACAGCAAATGCAGGATTTCACGCACCACATACGCTTCGTCCTGGCTTTTGCCGAGCAGCGCGACGGCTTCGCGGACGACCAGCAGTTCTTCATCGGCCAGACGTTCCTGGGCGGCGCGAGTGGGCAGGCTGGTGTCTTCCATGATGGGGGCGGGGAGCGATGACGCTGGATCATAACAATGTGTAAACAGTTTTGCTTCGGTTGCTGGTAATTGTCTGGAATTGATAGACAAAAAAAGGCCCGCAGTGCAGCACTGCGGGCCCGAAAAACAGACTGACGATCAGTTACAGGTGCGGATCAGTCACCTTTCGGCCCGTTGTGGCAGTCGTAGCAACCAACTTTCTGCCCGGCCACGTAGTTCACCGTCTTGCCTTCCGCTTTGAAACTGCGGGCTGCCTTCACCGTGGACAGTGCGCTACCCCGGTAGTCCGCGCCATGGCAGTAGGCGCAAGCGGCGGCGTTCTTCTCGGCATAGTCTTCGTGCTTGCTGACCCAGCTGCTGCCCACGCTATGCATGCCATGTGGGCCGCCAGTGGCGGTGACCGGCATGGTTTTGTGACAGGCCGTACATTCGCCGATGGTGCCGGTGCGGCCCTGAACGTCGAGGGACTGCAGATTGTCGTTTTGATGCGAGCTGGGGTACTCGGCATGCGTGGCGCCGTGGCAGGCTTCGCACTGCAAACCACCGTGGCCCTGGCTCATGCGGAAGAGAGAGAAACCGGACGCCGGCGTGTTTGGATTGCTGGCGTAACGGGTGTCCACCCATTTTTTCAAGACACCTGAACTGCTGACAGCCGAGGTTTCCCGCTTGCCGTCGTGGTGACAGGCCTGGCAGTCAGGTTGATCCAGCCAGCCGACCCGGCCACTGCGGCCGACGTTTGACATGGTGCCGTGGCAGGCCTGGCAATCCATGGTGGCTTTGCCCTGCGCATCGACGGCGTTACCCATGGCGCCGCGCAGACACTTGGTTTCCGAGCCGGGATGGCACTGATAACAGGCGCTGCGGTTGTCGATATTGCCCAGCAAGATGCCGGTCTTGGCATCCTTGACCTTGGCATGGTGACCATGGATGACTTCGGTCAGCGGCTTCAGACCGGCAACGCCGGTGCCTGGCAACGCATTCGAAGCGTGACAACCGGCACACAAAACCGGATTGCCCTGATTTGCCGAAGCCAATAACCCGGTGGGTGAATAGCCCATGCTCTGCAAGGCGTTGGTGTAGGCCGCTTTACCCAACTGCTTTTGGTCATGCAGGCGCAGCACATTCATCTTGAAGTCACGTTCCTTGTTGCTCTGGTTGACCCAGCCGGCTTGCGGCTTGGCATCGTTCGCGGAGCCGGAAGCGTGGCAACTGGCGCAGCTCATCTCGTCGGAAACGGGCAACACCACACGCGCCTGGGCCAACACCTTGCCGGTCGTGTCACGCGCCACCACCTTCACCAGCGGATACGGGTTGAACTTGCCGGTGTCGTCGTAGGGTGTGATGGGGATGCCGTCGGCAACGAACATCTTGTCTGCCGTGTTGAAGGCCATCGTCTGTGGCGTGAAGGACGGGGTTTTGTTGCCGGTCAACCCGGTGTCGGTGGCCAGGTCGACGCCGAACAGCGGTTTGACGAACTGCCAGAAATTGCTCTTGTTGTAGGAAGTGCTGTTGACCGACCAATCCGGATCGGCGGTTGCTTCGTAGGTGAGCGTTACGCCCTGCGTGACCACCTTGGTGGAGGTGTTGTTGACCAGTTGTGCGTGCAGGTTGTTGTAAGGCGGCAGGATGGCAAACACCGAGTAGTCGCCGTCCATGCAGTGCATGCCGAGATCGTTCCAGGCCAGCAGGGTGTAACCACTTGTCGTAGAGCCAACGTCGGGTGGCGTGGTGGCGGCCTGTACGGTGATCAGCACAACAGCAGACTTGCGGCTGTCGCGCACGGTCATCTGGGTGTTGCCAACCGCCTTGGCTTTCACCTGGATGGTGTTGCCGCTCAGGCTGGCGCTGGCAATGTTGCTGTTGGGGTTGGTGATGGAGACGCGCCCGGATGCGTTGCTGATGTTGAAGACGCCACTCTGGCCAGGAATCAACAACAGATTGCCCGGTGAAATGGCAAGACCTGAGCCCGGGTTGGGCGGCGGGTTGCCTGTTGCGACAACCTGTACCATGACTTCGACAGTCCGTTTTTTGTCCGTGACGCTGATCTTTGTGCTGCCGGCTGATTTGCCCTTGACCTTCACTTTGCCATCTGTGAATTCTGCGCTGGCAACTTTTTCATTGGCTGATTTGGCCTTGACGCTGCCATTGGCATTGGCAACTTTGGCAAAGGCCTGTTCACCAACTTTGACGCTCAGTGTTGATGGAGTGACAGATAACGTCCTTCTGTCGTCATCGGCGGAAACCACGCCGATCAGAAAAAGCAGTGGCAAAAAGAGCCACCTGAAATTGAAGATACTCTGCATGACTTCCTCCTTGATCCGAATAAAGGCATGGAACGCTTCCATGTTGCCGCCATGATCAGCCCCTGTTCTTAACAAGGTCTTAAGGCAAGCTTAAGAACGCCTTAAGACACTGTGCCCATGCGTATCCTGATCATCGAAGACGACCCACTCCTGGGCGACGGCCTCCGCAGCGGGCTGTGCTCGCTCGGCTTTGCGCCCGACTGGGTTCAAGAGGCCAGCCTGGCTTGGCCCGCGCTGTGCAGTGAAGACTATGCGGCGGCCGTGCTGGATATCGGGTTGCCGGGCGAAGACGGCATCTCGTTGTTGCAGCGTCTACGTCAGCAACAGCGGACGCTGCCGGTACTGATCCTGACCGCGCGTGATGGGAAAAGTGACAAATTGGCCGGCTTCAAGGCGGGGGCCGATGACTATGTGATCAAGCCAGTCGATATGGAAGAACTGGCCGCACGCCTGCATGCGTTGATCCGGCGCGCCCAGGGCCAGATGCACAAATGTCTGATCGCCGGCGAGATTGAACTGGACCCGCAAGCACACCGGGTAAGGGTGTCCGGCATGCCGGTCAACTTGACCGGGCGAGAGTTCGCCTTGCTGGAGAAGCTGATGTCGAATCTGGGTCGCGTGCTGTCCAAGTCGCAGCTTGAGGCCACGTTGTATGGCTGGGGGGAGGGCGCGGAAAGCAATACGGTGGAGGTCCATATCCATCATCTGCGCCGCAAGCTGGGGAGCAGCCGCATCGTCACCTTGCGTGGCATTGGTTACATGATGGAAACCTGAACCGCGATGTTCAAATCGCTGCAGGCCAGGTTGATCTCGGCGGCAATTGCCGTGCTGCTCGCCTGTGGCCTGTTTGCTGCGGTCGGCAGCTATCGTGCCGCCATTCTCGAAGCGGATGAAATCCTTGATGCGCATCTGGCGCAACTGGTGCAGAGCCTGCTGTTCCTGAGTCGCATCAATGAAGGTCGTGGCATTGGCGATATCGGTACCGGAGTGCATTCGGACCACAGCTACACCACCTTCCAGATCTGGCAACTCAAGCAGCCACCGCCGTCCGCCAGTGCCCATGTATCGAGCGATCCACGTCCCTTCCCTCGCTTGATTCTGCGCTCCGGCGATATGGAGAGCGGCCGCGCTTTCGAACTGAGAGACGGCTACAGCGACGATGCCTTTGCCGGACGGAATTTCCGGATTCTGGCCAGGACTTCGGCCGATGGGGTCTATCGCGTCATCGCCGGGCAGGATCTGCTGGATCGGCAGGAAATGGTGGAAGGTATCGCACACAGCAACATACGACCCTATCTGCTTGTTCTACCGCTGGGCATACTGAGTATGGTCGGCCTGATCTACTACAGTCTGGCGCCGATCCGCAGGCTGACGGCGGAAGTGTCATCGCGCGAATCGAGTCATCTGACGCCGCTGTCGTTCGATGCGGTGCCAAACGAACTGATGCCGTTGATCGAAGCGCTGAACGCGTTGTTGATGCGTTTGCATATTGCGATGGAATCGGAACGGCGCTTTACCGGAGATGCCGCACATGAGCTGCGCACGCCGATTGCGGCCTTGCGCGCCCAGCTCGACGCGCTGCGCTTGGCGGGGGACAAGCAAACACGCATGCTGGCGCAGCAGCAGGCGGCCGTTTCGGCGGATCGTCTGGCCAGGCTGGTGAATCAGTTGCTCACGCTGAGCCGGCTTGATGTTGCGCTGAAGTCCAGCGAAACCATGACGGATCTGGCGGTGTTGGTGCGCGAGCTATGTCAGGACCTGGGCCCGAGAGCGATCCAGAAACAGATTGACCTGTCGCTGCATGCATTGAGCGCGCCCCTGAGAGCGGATACGGAAGTACTCCGCATTCTGATTCGCAACCTGCTTGACAATGCGCTGCGTTACACGCCGCGCGGTGGCCGGGTCGAAATCAGCGTCGCCTTGCAGGGAGAGCGGGTCAGCATGCTGGTGGCGGACAGTGGGCCGGGTGTGCCGGCGGCGCAACGGGCGGCGCTGGGGCAACGTTTCAACCGGCTGAATCAAGCCGATGCCAGCGGCGTCGGTCTCGGTTTGTCGATCGTGTTGCGTATCGTCGAGCACTACCATGGTCGGGTGGCGTTTGGTCCCGGACTGGATCTTCAGGGTTTGGCCGTCAGCGTGGAATTGCCCGTTTCAACCTAGGTGTGCCAGTGCCGACTAACGCGGTCGGATAGAAGCCGTTACTCGATATGAGAATGGGCTGTATGACAAATTGTTATCAATGTGTGTGCATGATTGTTTTGCCGCGATCATCTTTCGCCGGCACGCCGGATGCTGATAATCCTATAAGAAGTACCGACGCACCAGTTTATGGCGCGCTGGATTTTTGTGCAGAAAAGCCCGCCACCAAAGGCAGGCTCCGCACTTTGAACCGGTTGTGAACGGGTGTTTTTTTGACTATTTCCAGTCAAAGTTAGCCATCCAAATCCCACAGACAGTGATGAATGCACTGTCTTGTTCTGTATTGGTGCGTGATTGTCAGGTTATTGTGCAAGACCCGTCGATGTGATGTCCCGGCTATGGCTGTCAGTATGACTTTTGATATAGGCAGCTGTCCCCTGTGTGGTCTGTATGGCCTGTTTGCCGGCTTTCTCATGCCGTAACGACACGCAGGTCTGTTCGTATTTGTTGACAAATATTGAACAATTTATCGAGTTGGCATGATTGCTGCTCTTGATTGAACACCTGAACCCTGTTCGATTGGAGTAACAAAATGTCCGGCTTCGATAATCCCTTCAATTCCCAGATCAAACTGAACCGTGGCGGTTGCACCTGCGGTCACCACAAGAATCAGGCTGAACATGACAAGGCGGTGGCGCCGAGCGGCGAAGATGCGGTGATGGAACGTGTTGTGCAATCGACGCTGATGCGCGCGATCTTCCCGCAAGACAGCACGCGCCGCGCCTTCCTGCAAGCCGTCGGTGCCGGTACTGCGTACGCCGCGCTGTCGACGCTGTTCCCGCTCTCCGCCGCCACCGCGATGGCAGCTGAACCCGGTCCGCTGGAGAAGAAAGACCTGAAGATCGGCTTCATCCCAATTACCTGCGCGACGCCGATCATCATGGCGGGGCCGATGGGCTTCTACGCCAAGCAGGGTTTGAACGTGACTTTGCAAAAAACCGCCGGCTGGGCGGTGGTGCGCGACAAGGTGATCAACAAGGAATACGACGCTTCCCACATGTTGTCGCCGATGCCGCTGGCGATGAGCCTGGGCCTGGGTTCGCAGGCGACGCCGACCGACGTAGCTGCGATCGAGAACATCAATGGCCAGGCGATCACGATGCACATCAAGCACAAGGACAAGATGGACCCGAAGAGCTGGAAAGGCATGAAGTTCGGCCTGCCGTTCGACTACTCCATCCACAACCTGCTGCTGCGTTATTTCCTGGCCGAGCATGGCATCGATCCGGATCAGGATGTCGAGTTGCGCATCATGCCGCCGCCAGACATGGTGGCGAACCTGCGCGCCGGCAACATCGATGGCTTCCTCGGGCCGGAGCCGTTCAACCAGCGCGCGGTGTTCGAGGGCGTTGGCTTCATCCACACGCTGTCACGTGATATCTGGGACGGCCACCCGTGCTGTGCTTTCGGGGTTTCGGAAAATTTCGCTAAAGAAAACCCGAACACCTTCGCCGCCTTGTTCCGTTCCATCGCGCTGGCTACCGAATACGCCCACAAGGCGGAGAACCGGCCGGCGATCATCAAGGCGATTGCGCCGGCCAACTACCTGAACCAGCCGGAAATCGTGCTGGAACAGGTGATGACCGGCCGCTATGCCGACGGCCTCGGCAACATCAAGAATGTGCCGGACCGGGTCGATTTCGATCCCTTCCCGTGGCAGTCGATGGCGGTCTGGATGCTGACCCAGATGAAACGCTGGGGCTACATCAAGGGTGATGTGAACTACAAGCAGATCGCCGAACAGGTTTTCCTGGCCACCGATGCGCGCAAACGCATGGCGGAAATGGGCTACAAGGCGCCGCCGTCGAACTATGCCAAGCACACCATCATGGGCAAGGTGTTCGATCCGTCCAAGCCCGAGGCTTACCTGAAGTCGTTCAAGATCAAGAAGGGGTAAATCATGGCCAAGTCGCTCTGGGTTCGATCTTCGGCGGTGTCGCTGCTGATTCTGGTGGTGCTGTTGTCCGTCTGGCATCTCGCTGCGCTGCCGGAAAAATCCAGTGGCGCGCCGGCCGGCATGAGCGATGAATATGCCGCGATGATGGGCATGGGCGCCGCAGCCGCGCCCAAGGCCGGCATGCCCGGCCCGGCTGATATCGCGGTGACGGTGTGGGAGAAGCTGTCCGATCCGTTCTATGACAACGGGCCGAACGACAAGGGCATCGGCATTCAGCTCGGCTTTTCGCTGGCGCGGGTGCTGGCCGGCTTCTTCCTGGCGGCGGCAGTGGCGATTCCGCTCGGTTTCGTCATCGGCATGTCGCCGGTGATGCGCGGCGCGCTCGATCCCTTCATCCAAGTGATGAAGCCGATCTCGCCGCTGGCTTGGATGCCGCTGGCGCTTTACACCATCAAGGATTCGTCGCTGTCGGCAATCTTCGTGATCTTCATCTGCTCGCTGTGGCCGATGCTGATCAATACCGCGCACGGTGTCGCCTCGGTCAAGCGGGAATGGCTCAACGTCGCGCTGACGCTGGAAGTCAGCCCGTTGCGCAAGGCTTTTCAGGTGATTCTGCCGGCTGCCGCGCCGACCATTCTGACCGGCATGCGGATCTCGATGGGCATCGCCTGGCTGGTCATCGTCGCGGCGGAAATGCTGGTGGGTGGCACCGGTATCGGCTACTTCGTCTGGAACGAGTGGAACAACCTGTCTTTGAACAACGTGATCTTCGCGATTTTGTCCATCGGCGTCGTCGGCATGGTGCTCGACCTGATGTTCGGCTGGGTGTCCCGGCTGGTGGCGTATCGCGAGTGATGGAGTAAGAACATGAATAATGCTTTCCTCAAGATCGAATCCCTTGCCAAGGTGTTCCCGTCGATGCGCGGCGGCGAGCCGCTGACGGTATTTGAGAACATCCACTTCCAGATTGCCAAGGGCGAGTTCGTCTGCATCATCGGCCATTCCGGCTGCGGCAAATCCTCCATCCTCAACGTGCTGGCCGGTCTCGATGAAGCCACTCGCGGCAGTGTGATCATGGATGAGCGCGAAGTTTCCGGTCCCAGCCTGGATCGCGGCGTGGTGTTTCAGAGCCATGCGCTGATGCCCTGGCTGACGGTGATGCAGAACATCGTTTTCGCGGTGAAATCCCGCTGGCCGGAATACAGCCGCGAACAGTGGAAGGGGCAAGCCCAGAAATACATTGATCTGGTGCATCTGACCGGCGCCGAGGACAAGAAGCCGGCCGAGCTCTCCGGCGGCATGAAGCAGCGTGTCGGTATCGCCCGCGCCTTTGCCATCCAGCCCAAGATGCTGCTGATGGATGAGCCGTTCGGCGCGCTCGACGCGCTGACCCGCGGCGTGATTCAGGATGAACTGGTGAGCATCTGCGCGGAAACGCACCAGACCGTGTTCATGATCACGCATGACGTTGACGAAGCGATTCTGCTCGCCGACAAGATCGTGCTGATGACCAACGGACCGCACGCCAAGATCGCCGAGATCGTGGTCAACACGCTGCCGCGCGACCGCAGCCGCCACGACGTCCACAAGCATCCGCACTACTACCGCATCCGCAACCATCTGGTCGATTTCCTGGTGACGCGTTCGAAGGAATTCCGCAACAACGTGCCCGCCGACTACGACCCGAAGCATCCGCCGCACGTGCGGCCGGGCCTGGAACCGGATACCGATGTACTGCCCGACCAGGACGCGCGCGTGCGCCATCTGCATCAACCGGCCATGCCTGTGGCCGCCTGACTATTTCATCAAGGAGAAACAGCATGAACCGCAACGAAGTGACCGAACTGATCATCACCCAGAAACTGGCCAAGGGCATCAAGTGGGAAGACATCGCCAACGCCGTCGGCCAGAGCAAGGAATGGACCACCGCCGGCTGCATGGGACAGATGACCTTCAGCGCCGAAGAAGCCGCCGCCATCGGCAAATTGCTTGATCTGCCGGAAGCCGCTGTCGTGCAACTGCAGGTCGTGCCGTACAAGGGCTCGCTGCCCAGCGCGGTGCCGACCGATCCGCTGATCTATCGCTTTTACGAACTGATCCAAGTCTACGGCACCACGATCAAATCGCTGATCCATGAAGAATTCGGTGACGGCATCATGAGCGCGATCGACTTCTCAATGGACATCCAGCGCGTCGAAGATCCGAAAGGCGATCGCGTCAACATCGTGCTGAACGGCAAGTTCTTGCCTTACAAGCGGTATTGAGCGCGGCAAGCCAGCGGTCTGGTGATGCAGGAAAAACGGCCCGAATCGGGCCGTTTTTATTCGGGCCAGATCAATTACAGCGCCTTCACTTCAGTCCATGCCGCTCAATTTTTCGGTACAGCGTGCGCTCGCTGACGCCAAGCAAATCGGCGACGGTGCGGCGGTGGCCGTCGTGACGGGTAAGCAGGTCGCGGATGTAGTCCTTTTCGGCGTTTTTCAGGCTGGGATCAGTGCGTTTGGCGCGCGGCGCGCGGGGTGTGAGTTGCGGCGCATCCTGCTGGAATACGATGTCGTCGGCGCCGATCAGGTCTTTCTCGCAGCGCAGCAGGGCACGTTGCAGCAAGTTGCGCAGTTCGCGCACGTTGCCGGGGAAGTCGTAGTGCTTCAGTTTCAGTTGCGCGGCTTTGTCCAGCCGAACCTGCTGGCGACCGTTGCCGGTCATGCGCGCGAGCAGCACTTCGGCCAGCGCCGGGATGTCTTCGCGGCGTTCGCGTAGCGCAGGTAGTGCTAGATCGATTCCGGCGACGCGGTAATACAGGTCTTCGCGGAAACGGCCCTGATCGACCCAGTCGAGCAGGTTGCGGTTGGTGGCGGCGACGATGCGGACATCGGCGCGCAAGGTGGCGGTGCCGCCGACGCGGCGGAATTCTCCGGATTCCAGCACGCGCAGCAATTTGGCTTGCTGGGTCAGCGGAATCTCCGCCACTTCGTCGAGGAACAGGGTGCCGCCATCGGCCAGTTCGTAGAGGCCTTTTTTCAGCGCGGCGCTGCCGGTGAAGGCACCGCGTTCGTGGCCGAACAATTCGTTTTCGAACATGGCTTCCGGTACGGCGGCGCAGTTGATGGCGATGAATGGGCCGTTCGAGCGGGACGAGCGTTCATGCAGAAAGCGCGCCGCCAGTTCCTTGCCGACGCCACTTTCGCCGTACAGCAGGATTGATGCCTCGGCCTCGGCGGCGCGCGCCAGGCTGTCGATGCATCGCAGGAAGGCGGGTGAATGGCCGACCATGCGCATTTCTTCGCAGCCGAGCGGAAATTCGGCTTCCAGCGGGTAAACCACTTCGCCCAGGTACAGCTGGCCGTCGGCGCCGCGAATCGGATAACCCTTGATGCGGGCGCGCGATGTCATGCCGTTGCCATCGTAATGCGTGTGCAACACTTCGCTGGCTTCGCCGCCGGCGAACAGGGCGAGATGTGGACACAATTCGCCGTTTTCGTGGCAAGGCGTTGGCGAGTGGTGCGATATCTCGTGGCAGCGCCGTTGCACGACTTCTTCAAGTGACATGTTGTATTGCCGGCAATAGCTGCTGTTGGCAGCGACGATGCGGTAAGCGGCGTCAATCACGACAAACGGGCGCTCATGGGTTTCGATCAAGGCGTTCAGGTCGGCGAGCAGCATGGTCTTCCTTGCAAGTGTTATGACACATCGTAAAGGTGTCATGTCGATTGTGTCATGACATTTCTTGTCGAGTGCCCCTGAGCCCGGGAAAAACGCTGCTATGCGATTGGCACGCCCTTTGCAATACGTGGTTCCCCTCATATTGCAAGGATGGAGACATGACCGTCGACAAGAAGAACTGGAACCTGCAGCCCGACGTGGCGATGAGCCCGGAAGTGGCCAACGAGGTGGCGAAAATCGCCTGTGCGTTGAAGAGCCTTTCCGCCTACACCACCTTCGCGATGGAACGCGAAGATTGCCCGGAAGACCTGCAGAAGATCGTCGAGGAAGGCCTGGATGCGATGGCCCGCGTATTTGTTTGGTAATCGAACGTCTGCCAAAACCGTTTTAATCACTCTAAGGAAGAAAACTCAATGGCTCGTATCCTGATTCTCGGCGCCGGTATCGGCGGCATGCCGATGGCCTACGAAATGCGCGAAAAGGCCCGCGCGGAAGACAAGATCACCGTCGTATCCAACGCGCCGTATTTCCATTTCACGCCGTCCAACCCCTGGGTCGCCGTCAACTGGCGCACGCGTGACGACATCTCGCTGGACATCGCACCGCTGCTGGAGCGGAAGAACATCGACTTCATCCCGGTCGGCGCCAAGCGCGTCCACCCCGAGCGCAATGTGCTGGAACTGAGCGACGGGCGCGAACTGGAATACGACTTCCTGATCATCGCCACCGGCCCCAAGTTGGCCTTCGACGAGGTCGAGGGCCTTGGACCGAAAGGCCATACCAGTTCGGTCTGTCATGTCGAGCACGCGGTCGAGTCCGGCAAGGCGTGGGAAGCCTTCGTCAAGGATCCCGGCCCGATCGTCGTCGGCGCGGTGCAGGGCGCCTCCTGCTACGGCCCGGCTTATGAGTTCGCGTTCATCATGGATACTGACCTGAAGCGCCGGAAGATTCGCGACAAGGTGCCGATGACCTTTGTCACCGCCGAGCCGTATATCGGCCACCTCGGTCTGGGCGGGGTCGGCGACTCGAAAGGCCTGATGGAATCGGCCATGCGCGACCGGCATGTGAAATGGATCTGCAATGCCAAGGTGACCAAGGTTGAAGCCGGCAAGATGTTCGTCGCCGAGTACAACGACGACGGCACGGTGAAGAAGGAACATGAACTGCCGTTCAAGTATTCGATGATGTTGCCGGCATTCAAGGGCATCGACGCGGTGTTCGGCATCGAAGGCCTGACCAACCCGCGCGGCTTCATCACCATCGACGCGTTCCAGCGCAATCCCAAGTACAACAACATCTACGCGGTTGGCGTCTGCGTCGCCATCCCGCCGGTGGAAGCCACCCCGGTGCCGACCGGCACGCCGAAGACCGGCTACATGATCGAATCCATGGTCACTGCTACTGCGCACAACATCCGCGCCGTGATGGATGGTCAGGAGCCGGACGAAAAAGCCACCTGGAACGCCATCTGCCTGGCCGACTTCGGCGACACCGGCGCTGCCTTCGTCGCGCTACCGCAGATTCCGCCGCGCAACGTCAACTGGTTCAAGGAAGGCAAGTGGGTGCACCTGGCCAAGGTGGCGTTCGAGAAGTACTTCCTGCGCAAGATGAAGAAAGGCTCCACCGAGCCTTTGTATGAAAAGTACGTACTTGGACTGATGGGGATCAAGAAGCTGAAGTAACGCAGCCTGAACGGCCGCCCGTGCTGGGCGGCAGTTCAGTGCTTCAATATCCGCACTGGATCGGGAAGCCCGCAGCCCGGCGCAACGCCGCGCGGCAATCGTATCGAAAAGACTGAATTCAGCCTGTGAGTTCCGTTATGTGAGCACGACATGTGAGCATTTCGTTGCCCAAGTTAAGCCCGCAGCTGCGTGTTGCTTATGAAACGCACTCGATGTGCTCTGCATGCACGATCAGCAATTTGTGCCGGGTGGAAAGTTCGTCCAGTTGAGGCCAAACACGCAGCAGAAAAGCGCGTAATTCGGCCAGGCGCAGATTGCCGATGCGCAGGTGAATGACCCTTGGCGGCGGCGTGCTCGACATGATTCGGTCGGTGAAATCCGCATCCTTGGTCACGATGGTCAGATTGTGAATGCGGGCATATTCCCAGACGACCGCATCGGGCCAGGCATCGTCATGATTCGCGACCAGTTCGAAGTCCGGGTTGCGCCAGAGCGCAAGCCGATTGGGCAGGTTGGCATCGATAAGAAACCGTGCCAATCAAGCCACCTTCACCAAGTCGTAACGCTGATTCATTAGCTGACCGGCAAACATTAGGCAGGCGCGGATGTCTTCCGGTTCCAGCGTGGAGTATTCGGAAAGGATGTCCGCCTCTGTATCGCCGGCGCCCAGATACTCCAGAACGGTTTGCACGGTGATGCGCTTGCCGCGCAAGGTCGGGCGGCCATTGCACACGGCCGGGTCAATCACGATACGGCCATTCAGGAAGGTGACGGATGCGTCCATGGCGTTCTTCTCCAGATTACAACGGCGCCGATATTACGCCGACAGTACGTATGGCGCGGTACCACTCACAGTTCGAAATGGCCGCATAGCTTGAAGTGCCAACTGAGCCCAAGCTATCGGGCCGTATCGATCAAGCCTGAACGGCTTGCATTGAGCTGATTTAGTAGGCAGATTGCGCGGTCCTTCATTGATCTGCCTGGCCGGAAACGGCCGGGCGTCCGCCGCGCCATGAAAACTACCCCAGAATCTGCCTCTCTCGGCTTCGCTACCCGCGCTATTCATTTGGGTTACGACCCGATGCAATGCGAGGGCGCGCTGGCGCCGCCGGTGTATCTGACTTCCACTTTCGCTTTCGAGAGTACAGAAGTCGGCATGCAGCGCTTCGCCGGCGAAAACCCCGGTTACATCTATTCGCGCGTCGGCAATCCTACCGTCGCCTTGCTGGAAGGCCGTCTGGCCAGTCTGGAAGGTGGCGAGGCGGCGCTGTGCACATCTTCCGGCATGGGCGCGATCACCTCGGCGATCTACAGTCTGGTCCAGGCCGGCGATGAAATCGTTGCCGACCAAACCTTGTATGGCTGCACATTCGGTTTTTTTCGGCATGGTCTGGCCGGCCTGGGCATTACTGTCCGGCATGTCGATATGACGCAAGCGGAGGCGGTGGCTGCCGCCATCACGCCGCGCACCAAACTGCTGTATTGCGAATCGCCGGCCAATCCAAACATGCGTCTGATCGATCTGCGCGCGATCGCCGATCTCGGCAAGGCGCATGGCGTGCCGTTGATGGTCGACAACACCTATTGCACGCCGTATTTGCAGCGGCCGCTGGAACATGGCGCGACTTATGTCGTGCATTCGGCGACCAAGTATCTGGGCGGCCATGGCGATTTGCTGGCCGGCGCGGTGATCGGTCCGGCGGAGGCGATCCAGCGCATGCGTTTCTTCGGCGTCAAGGAAATGACCGGCGCGACGATGTCGGCGTTCGATGCCTTTCTGGTGCTGCGCGGTCTGAAAACCCTGGCCTTGCGGATGCGCGCGCATTGCGCCAGCGCGCAGGTGTTGGCCGAGTTCCTCGCCTCGCATCCGGCGGTGGTGCGAGTGGATTACCCTGGCTTGCCCAGCTTTCCGCAACATGAACTCGCGCAACGCCAGATGGCATTACCCGGCGGCATGATTGCGCTGGAACTGAAAGGCGGTTTCGATGCCGGTCGTCGCTTCATGGATGCGCTGCAGCTGTGTACCCGCGCGGTCAGTCTCGGCGATGCCGAAACCCTGGTGCAGCATCCGGCTTCAATGACTCATTCGACCTATACGCCGGAAGAGCAAGCGACACACGGCATCAGCCCGGGGCTGGTGCGCTTGTCGGTGGGGCTGGAAGAGGTCGAGGATATTCGCGCCGACTTGTTGCAAGCGCTTAACGCGCTCGCATGAGCGGCCGTTCCGTCTGCAACTCAGTCGGCGATGCCGTAGCCGCCGTCTTCGATTGCGGCTCGGATGGCGGCGGCATCGGCTTGCGCCGGGTCGTGCTCCACCTCGACCCGGCCGCTGGCCAGATCGATGTCGATTTTCGCCACGCCGGGCAGGGCGGAAACCAGGTTTTTCACGCTGTTGACGCAACCCATGCAGCTCATGCCGGTTACGTTGAGAGTCAGGGTATTCATGCGCTGTCGATGCTCCGAGTGGTGTTGAGAAGGTCGTTCATGCGGCCATCCGCGCCGTAAAGCCCGCGGCTGGAGGCGCTTTGCAGCACTTGCATGGCGGCCTGGGTGCGGCGCATCTGTTCTTCGATCAGGCGACCGTTGACGCGGTTGAGGCGGTTGGCTTCGTGGACCTGTTTTTCCAGGCGCTGCCAGTTGTCTGTCGGCTGACTGTCGCTGAATGCACGCAGACGTAATGCCGGCAGGCCTGAATTGGCCGGCAGTCCGAGTTGCTCGGCTAGCTGGCGCCAGTCTTCAGCGAGTTGCAGGCTGACGTTCAGGCGTTGCTGGGTGAGCGTTTCAAGTTGTTCGGAGTTGCCGCTGGACAGGGCGAGGGCTTCTTCTTCGAGCAACACTAGAAAACGCTCAAGTTGTTGGTTCAGGGCGGTGAGTTTGGCTTCGAGCAGCATCATCGCGCTAGTTTAGTCGTCAACTTGCCCTGCGCGCCGACTGATGTTGGCTAGGCTTTCCCGCACCAGACTTTCGGCAACCGCCTCTTCATCGACCTTGAAACGGCCTTCGGCGATTTCCTGGCGGATCGATTCGATTTTGGCGTTATCGCTGATGCTGACGCCGCGAAGCGCTTCTTCCAGTTGGCTCAGTTTTTCTGCTGTCGAAGTGAGATTCACGTTGTCGCTGATGGCGACAGTTTCCGCCTCTGGGGTGCGCCGCGTCGCGGTAGAACGCGTGTCTTTGCTCCGGGTAATGGGCGGACTTTTGATCAGGTTGTCAATTTTCACCAGCATCTCCTCGGTTGTGGCAGCCAGGATTGTATTGTCGGGCTGGTTGGTCTTGTTCGCTTCAAGCACGGGCCTGGATCTCAGTCAGTTTTCAGTTGAATGATTTCGATGAAGGCCTGGACTTCAGCATGTATGCGTAACGCCAACTCGCGGCAGGTTGCCGCATCGGCCGCCTTGGCGCCGTGTTCCATTTGTCGCGCTACATTCTCGCCGCGTCGCGCCGAAAAGGTGGCAAAGACGCCTTTCAGCGTGTGGCCGGCGCGGTGTAGGCGTGGCCAGTCCTGGTTGCTCAGTGCATTATCGATCTCGGCCAGATAGTTGGGGGCGTCAGCCAGGAACATGTCGAGCAGGACGGCAAGGAGCTCTTTATCGCCATCAATCCGCGAAAGCGCATCTGCGCGGTCAAAGATGGGGGCTGCTTGTGCATTTGCGGTCTCGTCTGGCGCTTGGCTCGGGATGGATGGGGTGTTCTGGCTGGAGGAGTCGGCATCGGCTTGCAACACCCGCTGTATTTCCATGAACAACGTTTCTGGTTTGACCGGCTTCGAGACGTATCCATTCATGCCGGCTTCCAGGCAGCGTTCACGATCTCCCGTCATCGCATTCGCGGTCATCGCGATGATCGGAATGCGGTGGTGGTGGCCGGCGGCAAGCTCGATTTCCCGGATGCGACGGGTGGCTTCCAGGCCATCCATCTCCGGCATCATCATGTCCATCAAGATCAGATCGAATTCGCCTGTTTGCCAGGCTTCAACCGCAAGTTGGCCGTTTTCCGCGACGTGGGTGGAGTGCCCCCGCTTTTCCAATTGCTTGATGGCGAGTTTCTGATTAACCGGGTTGTCTTCGGCCAGCAGGATTCGGTATCGGGCTTCGGCCGCTTGCTGGTTTTGTCGGGTGGCCATGGGATCGATCTGGCAAGTTGCGCCGAGTGCGATTTTCAGTGCCTGGCGCAGGTCGCTCAAGGCGACGGGTTGGTTGAGACAGGAAAGATACGTTGATGAAGTCGCCGCCGTAGCGTCGGCAGCCAAACCGAGTTGTTGGCAGCGGGCGGTGTCGCCATGCTGCTGGGTGGCGTCGAGCATGATCAATTGGGGGGCGGGCTGATTTGATTCCTGCCGCGCTTCATTGAGCAGGAGGGCAGCCAATTCGAAGCTGTCGATATCCGGCATCCGGGTATTCAGCAAGACAACGCGGTACGGGGCGTCTGCTATCCGTGCTTGATCCAGCCGGGTCAGCACGAAGGCGCCTTTTGTCTCGCTTTCCGAGTGCATCTGCAAGTGCTCAAGCAGAGCCGACAACTGACGCTGATTGGCGGGGTCGTTGTCCACCACCAGGACACGCTGGTTTTTCAGTTCGGCTTCCTGGCGTTGGATGTCTTCCGGGCAAGCCGCTTGGCCCAGCCAGACCTGAAATATGAAACGAGACCCTTGTCCGGGTTCACTTTCTACCCGAATGCTGCCGCCCATCATTTCGATCAGTTGCTTGGTGATCGTTAGACCCAGCCCGGTGCCGCCATATTTGCGGGTTATCTGGCCATCGGCTTGCGAGAAAGCGGAGAAGATCGCGCTCTGATGTTCCGCCGCAATTCCGATGCCTGTGTCGTGGACTGTGAATTCAAGGCAGTGATTGGTTTGCCCGGCGGCCTGTTGGCAACGGGTGAAGGCCAAGCCGACTGTGCCTCTCTGGGTGAATTTGATGGCGTTGCCGAGCAGGTTGATGAATATCTGACGCAGCCGCACGGGATCGCCGAAGACAAAGCGTGGCGTATCCGGACCCAGCTCACAGGCGAGCGTCAGATTTTTCAACTCGATGCGCGGTGCGAGTGATTTCAGGGTGTCGCCAATCAAATCGATCAGGTCGAATTCGACTGCCTCAAAGTCCAGCTTGCCGGCTTCGATTTTGGAGAAATCGAGGATGTCGTTGATTACCCTGAGCAGGTGGTTGGCTGAGGTTTTCACCAGTTCAAGATGTTCTCGTTGCTCACGCGAGAGTTCGGTTTCCAGGGTCAGGTCGACCATGCCCATGATGCCGTTCATTGGTGTGCGAATTTCATGGCTCATGTTGGCCAGAAATTCACCCTTCAGGCGATTGGCGGATTCGGCGGCTTGGCGTGCGGCGAAGAGTTCCTGATTCAGGATGCTGAGCTGGTTTTTCTGGTGTTCGGCTTCATTCAGCGCACGGGTCAGCTCGGCTGTTCGGCTATTGATCATCATATCCAGCTCGGAAGCGAGCTGGCGCAGGTTCTGATTGTTTTGATGAAGCTCCTGCGTGGTTTCATGCAGGATCCGCTCGGCTTGTTTGCGCGCACTGCGTTCACGCTCAAAACGTCGCTGCCAGACTGATTCAATCATGGCTTGCGACTCGTCGTTGCATGACAGGAGTCAGGCGCTTGCCTGACTCGCTGGGGAATTGGCTTGCTCTGAAGGGGAAGGGGGGGCATCAAGACGTCCTTATGCCGATCGGGTGATCACAAAGCGCGCTTTGGCGCTGGTCAAGTCGGGCGCTGTTTCGCGTTGCAAGACTTCTTTGCCACCAAAATGGCTGATGCAACCTTCGATCAAGCCATGAGCCAGGTGAATGAAAGCGTGGGCAGAAAAGTTGCTCAGACTGAGACGGCCAGGTGACTGCTCGACGAGGATAGTCGGTGGCTCGCTGTCTGGAAAATGCTTGCGAAAGAGCGTGCGAAGGATCTCGTCGATACGCGCGAGAAACTGGAAGCTGTCACGGATGTCGGTGAAGTATTGCGGGTATTCACGCACAAAACGGCTGAACAAATATTGACCAAAGGTGCGTTCGATCTGGTCGATCGGGAGTTGGGTTTCTTCCGCCAACGCGTTGATCAAGGCAACCATTTCTTCCTGCGGATAGCTGCCGACTGCGGTGTAGATGCCACCTGAATCGACCTGGGAACGATCGATCAGGGTGTCAACCATGTCGAACGACCAGGTTGCCTCGACCATTTCCATGAATTCGGTAAATAACAGGCCGTTCATCACAGTGTTCCGGATATAGAAGTGTTGCCGTTAACGGCAGCGCTGATGGTCAACTTGAGCGCTGCAAACTGGATCGGCTTGCGAATATGACCATTCGTGTCGGCGGGAAGTGAGACGTCGGATTCGCCCTCGTTGGCCTTGCTGATCATGACGATGATCGGCGTTGCCGCCGCCCGATCCGCTTCTCGCTCGCGGATGTACTGGATGCTGTCTTCCGCATTGCCCCCCGGCAGTGTCAAGTCGAGCAGAATCAGGTCAAACCGACCTGGCGCGAATCTGTTCAGGAGCGTTTCGGTATCTTCGGCCAGAGTGACTTGATGACCCAGTTTGTCGAGCAGTGCGAGCGTGAGCTTGCGATTGACCGGGTTGTGCTCAGCCAGCAGTACGGTGAGGCCGGCGATATCCCAATCGGGTTCAGCAATCTCGTTGCCGTTCTCGGCTTCTGTGCTGTTTTCTGCCTCGACTTCAGCAGGGTGATAGGGGATTTGCAAATGAAAACGGCTGCCCTTGCCGAGTTCACTTTCCACCCACATGTTGCCGTCCATTAATTCGATCAATTTGCTCGAAATGGTCAGACCGAGCCCGGTGCCGCCGAAGCTGCGGGTAATCGAGCCATCCGCCTGGGTGAACGCATCAAAGATCGCTGCCTGTTTGTCCTGCGCAATGCCAATGCCGCTGTCACTGACGCAGATATGCAGATAGCGCGCTTGCAGGTCGTTCGCAAGATCGAAGTTCGGGTAGCCATCAACGCTGACCTCAATGCCGCCGGTCCGGGTGAATTTGATCGCGTTGCCAATCAGATTGATCAGCACCTGGCGTAAGCGTCCCGAGTCGGATTCGATGCTGGCGGGTAAATCTGGCGCCAGGTTCAGGCTTAGCGACAGGTTTTTCTCCTGCGCCCGTACCGCCATGTTGCGCACGACGCCCTGCAAAAGATCGTTCAGCTGGAAGGATTCGATGTCGATGTCGAGTTTGCCGGCTTCGATTTTTGAGAAGTCGAGGATTTCGTTGATGATCGTCAGCAAGTGTTGCGCCGAACTGTGCGCCATGCCGAGATACTCGCGCTGGTCATCGGTCAGGTCGGTTTCCAGTGCCAGATCGGTCATGCCGATGATGCCGTTCATCGGCGTGCGGATTTCATGGCTCATATTGGCGAGAAACTCACTTTTCATCCGGTTGGCATTTTCAGCCACGTCGCGCGCTTGCCGCATCGCGGCTTCCACCTGTTTCCGCTCGGTAATGTCGCGCACCACCAGAATTCGATACGGCAAACCGTGCAGATAGAAGCGGGAGAGTGTGATGTCAGCCGGGAAGTCGCCGTTGTCTCGAAGGTTGGCCAAGGTTTCCAGACGTTGCTTGTCGGGACTGTCGTCGCCGGTCATGTCGCCCCATTCAGGCAACAAAGTCGATGCGGACAAGCCGACCAGTTCATGCTCGCGCCAGCCGAACAGTTCGCATGCGGCGCTGTTGGCGCTTTCCACCACATCATCAAAATTAACCGTCAGCAGGGCGTCGGAAATGTTGCTGAAAACGGCTTCCAGACGTTGCTGGGCTGCGGTCACCGACATCTCCTTGGTGTACAGCCAGAGCGAGGTTTCATTCAGTGCGGCGACGAGCGATTCGATCTCCTGTGGGCCTTCAAAGGCAGGTAGTGTTTCGCCCAGATTGCTGGTCAACTGTTCGGCAAAGCGGGAGGAAGCACGAATTGTGGCGACCGGTCGCCGCAGATACATCAGCAGCAATGTCACACTCAACGTGCTGGCAAGGATGACCGCCAGCACACCATTGATGACAATTTGTGAAAGATTTTGCTTGAGTGCCTGGGTATCCACTTCGGCTTGCAGACTGCCGGCATAGCCAAGCTCATCCAGCGCACGCCAGATCACCAGATGTTCGGCCTGCCAGGAGAAGTCGCTACCCGGCAATCTGTTGCCGGCGGCGTCGATCCAGAAGAACTGGGTGGTGGCGCCTTGCGGTGGCTTCTGGGTGTTCAGGTCGAATACGGCCTCGGCGGGTTTGCCTGGGGCATGGACGATCTGGATGATCAACTGTCCCTTGCTGTTGAAAACCCTGATCGAACGTAGTTCATCGTTGTCCGCGGCCAGTAGCAGCATGCGTTCAACCGCAGCATAGTCGCGGGTCAGTAGCAGATTTGCGGAGGAGTTGGCGAGGTTGGACAACAGATCCTCACTCCGCTTGGTCAACCGGTTCTGCTCGCCTCGGGTCTGTTCCAGCGTGGTGTAAAACGTATGCGCTGAGATGCTCGCAACCAGCATCGCAGCCATGAACAGACTGAGCTGAAGTGTGAATTGTCTCGGCAGCAGGCGTGTCAGGACGCGAAGAGGGGGATTGCCGATCAGGTGTTGCACCCTTTGGCGAAGGCTGGGATGGTCCATTGCCGATGGATTGTCGATTTTGATTGCCTATTGGCTGACGGAGTGATGTTTGAGTTTGAGTTTTGCCAGCGGCAGATAGTCACGCGCGAAGTCGGCGCTGATGACCTTATCCAGATCGACATCGGCCAATAGCTTTCGGCCAGCGGGGGTGCTGCCGAGTTTGAGCAATGCGTCGCGGATTTTTTCGCGTGCCACTTGTGTCACTCTTGGGTGTGCGGCAAACGGATGCGGCGCAACCCCGGGGGTGGTGTACAAAACACGTAGACGATGCTGGATGGCCGGGGATTCCTTTTCCAGCGTGGCATAAATGCCACCGCCGGCGGCGGAGTCGCCGATCAGGACATGGCGATAAACGTTCTGATGTGAACCGACAAAATCGCTATTGAAGCGCAACCCTTCCTTTTCAGTCAGCAAAGCACGCAGGTAGAGCGAGGCGCCGAATGCATTGGGCGCCGGAAAGGCGAGCCGCTTTCCATTCAGGTCTTGCAACTTTTTGATCGGGCCGTCCTGTGCGGCAACCAGGATGCCAATCAGCGGATCTGTCCCGCGTACCAGCGGGATATAACCCTGCGCATCGGCGGCAATCAGCATGTGATACGGATTCAAGAAAACCAGATCAGGAATGCCAGCTAGAAAGTCGAATTCAAATCTGGGGATTTTGTCGAGCAGACGAAGTTGGAAGCGATATCCTGTTTCAGCTTCCAGTTGGCGCAGCAAAGGTGTCCATCGCTGACCAATATCGACCGGAGTGAACTGCGGTACGACCGACAGCGTGAAGGTTTGCAGATTTGTCTGGGCAAGCGCCGGCAATGAAGCGAGCAGATTGAGCAAAAGAAATAAGCGAATCAGCATGGGTTGGTCTTCAGGGAGCGAGTCAGTCGTCGAGGTGAGCCGGGTGCGGTCCCGGGTCTTGGTAACTGGCTCGGATCACCAAGGCATCTTCCAGGCGGGAGAGGAAGGCCGCGACGCAGATCGGGTCGAAATGCGAACCCGCGCCGGTTTGCAGGAAATCTAATGCCCGCTCCACTTCCCAGGCTTTTTTGTAGGGGCGTTCGGTGGTCAGCGCGTCAAATACGTCAGCTACCGCGACAATGCGGCCATGTAATGGAATTTCCTCACCCTTGATACCGAGCGGGTAGCCGCTACCATCAAATTTCTCATGGTGTGAACGAGCAATGATGGCGGCGATATCCAGCAGATGCGACTGGCTTCCGCGCAAGATTTCCCAGCCTTTCTCGGCATGCGTTTTCATGATGGTGAACTCGGCGTCGTCGAGTTTTCCCGGCTTCAGCAGAATGTTGTCTGGAATGGCGATCTTGCCCACATCGTGCATCGGTGCTGCGCGCAGGATGAGTTCCTGTTCTTCCAGCGGCAAACCCAATTGCTGCGAGATAAGGTGCGAGTAGTTCGACATGCGTTGAATATGTGCACCCGTCTCGGGGTCGCGAAATTCGGCCGCGCGCGACAGGCGGGTAATCATTTCGTGCTCACGATCGAGGATGGCCTTGGTCGCCTCGGTAACCTTTTCCGCCAGCCAGGCGGCACGGTCGGCAAGAGCTCGTTGACTGCGCCGCAGAGAAACCATATTGCGCAGCCGGGCGCGAAACTCGGCGTTATCGATTGGCTTGGTGAGAAAGTCATTGGCACCCGATTCAAGCGCCGCGTAACGGGTTTCCCTTTCGTGATCGGCTGTGATCATCAATACCGGGATGTCGGCATTCTCGGGCGGCTCTCGATAGAGCCGGATAAATTCCAGCCCATCAGGCGTTGGCATCATGTAGTCCACAATCAACAAATCGATGACGTTGCTCAGGCACCAGGCCAAACCTTCGGCCGAGTCTTGAAAGGTGATTGGCTGATATTCCGGACTGGCACGTTTAACCAGGCTCTCCATCAGCTTCAGGTTAACCGGGTTGTCGTCAACAATTACGATCCGCATAAGGCAAGACTCCTGCAAACAGGAGCCTTTATCGGATGCCTAACTTATAACTTGAGGCGAGAAATAGTGCTTACAAAAAATGCTTTGACTCGATCGGAGGTTATTCCTGAACGTCACGCTGCATGGGCGGACGTTTCTCAATGGTGACCGGCAATTTCATCTCCTTCTGCGCGCGGATCAGGTTGAGGAGGACGACTTTATCCGGCGGCAATGCGGCGATCAGGTTAAGAAGTGATGAGGAGTCCTTGACGGGTTTGCCCCCCACCGCAATCAGAACGTCGCCAGGACGAATGCCGGCACGATCCGCCGGCCCGCTGCGCAACACGCCAGCGATCAGCGCGCCATCTGTCGATTTAAGGCCGAACGATTCGGCAACTTCAGGCGTGATTTCCTGCACTTCAATGCCAACCCAGCCACGTGTCACCGTGCCGTTGGCAATGATTTCCCGCATCACTTGGCGAACGATTGATATGGGAATTGCGAAGCCGATGCCCAGATTGCCGCCGGAGCGGGAAAAAATGGCGGTGTTGACACCAACTAGATTGCCCGAAACATCAACCAGGGCGCCGCCTGAGTTGCCCGGATTGATTGCGGCGTCGGTCTGAATGTAGTTTTCAAATGTGTTGATGCCGAGATGACTGCGTCCGAGCGCGGATATGATTCCCATGGTGACGGTCTGGCCCACCCCGAATGGGTTGCCTATCGCCAACACGACATCACCCACCCGCTGCATATCGCTATTGGCAAAGGTGATCGCCGGCAACTGGTCGCGCTTGACTTTAAGAACGGCGAGGTCGGTTTCCGGGTCGGTGCCGACAACTTTTGCATCCAGGGTCAACCCATTTGAAAGTGCCACCTGAATTTCGTCGGCCGCCTCGACCACATGATGATTGGTCAGAATGAAACCGTCTTCGCTGACGATGACGCCAGAGCCCAGATTGGAAACCCGCTGTGGCCGGTTGTCGATTGGAAAACGGTCGCCAAAGAAGCGTCGAAACAGTGGGTCATCCATCAAAGGATTGCGCTGGCTGCGAATCTCTTTGCTAGTGAAAATGTTAACCACCGAAGGCTGTGATTTGCTGGCCGCATAGGCATAGGAGGCGACTTGCCAAGGGGCTCTGGACTGGGCAACTTCGTTGGCGGCTTCACGAATGGTGACTGCGGCGCCATCGAAAGGCAGCAGTCCGGGTGCGATTCGATCAAGCCCAAACAGGGCGGCTACAACAACCGCGATGGCGGCAACAAATTGGGAAAATAACAGCCAAAACCGATACATGGAGGGACTTTAGCAAGATCATTCGCAAATACGGGATTCTAACGCACGGCCCAGCCTGAAAATTCAGCTTGCAGGGTTTGCGCGGTTTAAGACCGCGTCAACGAAGGGGCTTCGAAGTTGATTTTGTGGAACGCCAGCTTGCCAGAGTCAGGTCAGAATCAAGCTTGTTTTGGATCGTCGCTTCATTCTTTCAAGGTTTAATGAGCTGTCAGGCTTTAAGTCTGTTGCCTTTTATCTGTAAAATGCCGGCTTTTGTTTAACTGGCTAAGTTGTTTACTCGACCGGAATGTCTGAATTGCATGACGTTCAAGTTATACATCGGGCGCTAGTACATGAATTCAATCGAACAGGCAGGACAGATGTTATGAGCAGCTTAAGTGTTGACCCTTCCAAACGCCGCTTTTTGGTGACGATGACTTCCGCAGTCGGGGGTGTAGCCGCGCTGGGCGTTGCAACGCCTTTTGTGATGAGCATGTTGCCCAGTGCCCGGGCAAAAGCTGCTGGCGCTCCCATCGAAGTTGATCTGAGCAAGGTCGAGCCGGGCATGCAATTAGCTGTCGAATGGCGCGGCAAGCCAGTCTGGGTGGTTAATCGGACCAAGGAAATGCTGGATTCCCTGGCTACGAATGATCCCAGGTTGACTGATGCTGCTTCCGAAAATGCAAGCCAGCAGCCGGATTACTGTCAGAACCCGACCCGCTCGATCAAGCCGCAATATCTGATTGTGGTCGGTATTTGTACGCATCTTGGCTGCTCCCCCTCCTATCGCTCCGAAGTCGCTCCCGCTGACCTTGGCCCGGATTGGGTGGGCGGATGGTTCTGCCCCTGTCACGGTTCCCGCTTCGATCTCGCGGCGCGTGTTTTCAATGGTTCTCCGGCTCCGACCAATCTGGTTATCCCGCCCCACAAGTACCTGTCCGATACCCGGGTGCTGATTGGCGATGACCAGGGCGCAGCCGCCTGATAGCGACGGAGAGTTAAGCAATGGAAAAGTTAATGAATTGGGTCGATGAGCGTTTTCCGCTCACCAGCTCCTACAAAGCGCATCTGTCGGAATACTTCGCGCCGAAGAATTTCAACTTCTGGTATTTCTTCGGTTCACTGGCGCTGCTCGTGCTGGTGATTCAGATCGTTTCCGGTATCTTCCTGACCATGCATTACAAACCGGATGCGGCGCTGGCCTTCGCTTCCGTCGAGTACATCATGCGCGATGTCGATTACGGCTGGTTGATTCGCTATATCCACTCTACCGGCGCCTCGATGTTCTTTGTGGTGGTCTATCTGCACATGTTCCGTGGCGTGATCTACGGTTCCTATCGTCAGCCGCGCGAATTGATCTGGATCTTCGGCGTCATCATCTATCTGGTGCTGATGGGCGAAGCCTTTATGGGCTACCTGTTGCCTTGGGGCCAGATGTCTTACTGGGGCGCTCAGGTCATCATCAACCTGTTCTCTGCCGTACCCTTTATCGGTGGCGCCTTGTCCGAATGGATTCGTGGTGATTACGTGATCGGCGATGCCACGCTGAACCGCTTCTTTGCCTTCCATGTCATCGCTTTGCCAATGGTCCTGCTCGGCCTGGTCGCGGCGCATCTGGTCGCGTTACATGAAGTGGGTTCGAACAACCCCGATGGTGTCGAAATCAAGAAGTTGAAGGGCGCGGACGGACATCCGCTGGACGGCATTCCTTTCCATCCCTACTACACGGTCAAGGACATCCTCGGTGTGGTGGTGTTCCTGATCGTGTTTGCCTCCATCGTCTTCTTTGCGCCGGAAATGGGCGGTTACTTCCTGGAATTCAACAATTTTGTGCCTGCCGATTCGCTGAAGACGCCGGAACATATTGCCCCAGTCTGGTACTTCACGCCTTACTACGCCATCCTGCGTGCCATTCCACCGATTTTCGGCTCGCAGTTCCCTGGCGTAGCGGCGATGGGTATTGCGGTAATGATCTTCTTTGCGCTGCCCTGGCTGGACAGGTCGCCGGTCAAGTCAATCCGCTATCGCGGCCCGAAGTTCAAGATCGCACTGACCTTGTTCGTGATTGCCTTCATCGGCCTCGGCATCCTCGGCGTCCTGCCTTCGACACCGCTGTACACCGTGATTTCGCAAATTCTGTCCGGGGTGTATTTCGCGTTCTTCCTGTTGATGCCTTGGTACACCAAAAATGACACGACCAAGCCGGTTCCGGAAAGGGTGACCCAATGAAAAAGCTGTTTTTTCTGATCTTGGCGTTGCCTTCACTGGCCATCGCTTCTGGCGCGGGTGTCCATCTGGATACCGCCCCGATCAACCTGAATGATCATGGATCTCTGCAGCGCGGTGCTCGGGTCTTCGTTAACTACTGTCTCAATTGCCACAGTGCCGCCTACATGCGCTACAACCGCATGCAGGATATCGGACTGACTGAATCGCAGATCAAGGACAACTTGTTGTTTGCCGCCGACAAACCGGGTGAAACCATGACGGTGGCGATGCGCACCGCCGATGCCAAAGCCTGGTTTGGTGCACCGCCGCCGGATTTGTCGGTGATCACCCGTTCACGCGGCCCGGATTGGGTATACACCTATCTGCGCAGTTTCTATCGCGACGATAGCCGTCCCACCGGCTGGAACAACACCGTTTTCGACAAGGTCGGCATGCCGCATGTGATGCAGGAATTGCAAGGCCACCTGGCGCCGGTGTATCGGGTGGAAACGGGTGAGGACGGTAAAGAACATCATGTCATCGAACGCTTTGAACTGATCAAACCCGGCAAGTTGACGCAAGCAGAGTACGATGCCTTGGTGGGTGATCTGACCAATTATCTGAATTGGGTGGGTGAACCCGCAAAAGGCGATCGCATGCGGATTGGTCTCGTGGTACTCCTGTTTCTCGGCGTATTTTATGTAATTGCCTTCTATCTCAAGAAGGAATTCTGGAAGGACGTGCACTAAGCACGCGGTACCCATCATGATGCTTCTCTATTCAGGCGCCGCCTGTCCCTTCAGCCAGCGCTGTCGTATCGTTCTGCATGAAAAAGGCATGGACTTCGAGATCAAGGATATTGATCCAACCGAGAAGGCCGATGACATTGCGGCTATGAATCCCTATAGCCAACTTCCGATTCTGGTTGAACGGGAATTGACGTTGTATGAATCCAACATCATCAACGAATACATCGACGAACGCTTCCCGCATCCGCAACTGATGCCGGCCGACCCGGTGATGCGCGCGCGCGCGCGCCTGTTCCTGCACAACTTCGAACGCGATCTCTTTTCGCATTTGAACGATGTCGTGAATGGCACCCCCAAAGCAGCTGAAAAGGCCCGCATGATCGTGCGTGACAACCTGACCCAGATCGCACCCATCTTCAACAAGCAGAAATACATGCTGGGCGACGAGTATTCAATGCTTGATGTCGCCATCGCCCCCTTGTTGTGGCGGCTTGACCATTACGGTATTCAGATGCCCAAGCAGGCCACGCCGTTGCTGAAATATGCAGAACGTCTGTTTACACGCCCGGCTTTCATCGAGGCGCTGACGCCGATCGAAAAAGCCATGCGCAAGTGAGTATTTGAGAGCGTTTGAACGTGAACACCCTGTCGCAACAGCCTTACTTTCTGCGCGCCCTGTACGACTGGTGCGTTGATAGCGGTCACACTCCCTATCTGACCGTCCGCGTTGACAAGCAAACCCGAGTGCCGCAAGCCTTTGTCAAAGATGGGCAGATCGTTTTGAATGTCGGCCCGAGTGCGGTACGCAATATCCATATGGATAACGATTGGGTCACTTTCTCTGCGCGCTTTGGTGGCATGTCGCATTCGATCGAAATCCCGGTCGGCAATGTGATAGCGATTTATGCTCGCGAGACAGGCGAAGGCATGGCTTTTGAAAGTCTGGAGCCTCCTGCCCGTATGAGCGGCGATGCGGTTGAACAGGAATCGGATGTCTCTGAACCGGCAACAGAGGCCTCCACCCCCGCCCAGCCCAAGGGCAGGCCACATCTGACGGTGGTGAAGTAATTTATTTCATCATTTGAACATCTCTTTTCGCCGACATAGCTCAGTTGGTAGAGCAACCGCCTTGTAAGCGGTAGGTCCCCAGTTCGAATCCGGGTGTCGGCACCAGAAAAATACAAACGGCTTGTATCACTGCAAGCCGTTTGTCATTTATGAATCATTGTGATACCAGGGTGTCGGTTTGGAAGCGGATTACATCATGTTCAACAGCTTGCATATTTGGAGATGCGTAAACGTTGAACGTAAACAGCTTGTGCGAACGGGGTCGGCAACACGATGGGTGAAAGAATGCAGATGGTTGGTGATTTGGATTGCACCATCATCCCGGTGCAAAACGTTGCAGAAATAAAAACGCCCCATTGCCGGGGCGTTTTCGATTTCGCTTTCGGTGTTGCTGACAGTTTTACTGGTCAGTTAGCCGGTATAAACTAGTTTCCATTTAGAAATTCATACGGACGGAGATTGTGTAACCGAGTTGGGAGTGGGTAACGGTATGCGATGTGAGCGCAGGATTTGCTGATTGGCTAACAAAGCCAGTTTCAATGGTCTTGTCGACTTCATCGGCATATACAACTGCCATGTCAAGCATGGAGTTCTTGCCTAAAGTGACTCCACCGCCAAACGTGAAATGTTTCTCAACAATGCCAGGGAAGAAGTGGTTGTTGAACATATTAATAGCTTGATTGGGATAGCTGGTTGAAGGAAGAACTTTGATCGGGTCTTTACCATAGTTGTATCCGGCGCCCACCCAGAACCTATTGCCGCTGTATTTCACGCCCAAGCCGAAGACATTCTGATCATCCCAGTTGAAATCTTTATAGCCTTTGGCGCTGCCCCATTTGATTTGCTTGTAGTCACCTGTGACCATCCAGGGGCCAGTTGCGTAAGCCACACCCAATTTGATTTCTGCGGGCTGCTCAAGATTATCAGTAAGATTCAAACCAAATGCAGGAAGCTGAAAGCCTGCAGCCGCAGTGGTGATTTGACGATCGTATTCCATGTCAATCGCGGACTGGTATGACAGGCCCAGGGTCAGGTCCTTGGTAACATCAAAATAACCGCCAATGTTGAAACCAAAACCTATGTCTGAGGAAGTGCCACTTCCAAACGTGGTGTCAGTTTGACCATTAGCATCAGTGTCTTGGCGATAGTTGATATCCAGCGCGCCATATTGAATCACGGGGGCGATGCCGAAGCCAAAGCCGTTGCCGTTGTAGGCCGCCGTGGGGGCAAACTTCATCATCTGCAAGTTGGTGTAACCATTAAACAAAGCGTCAGTATCGCGGTAGTCCACGCCCATGCCGGCACTGCCATACATCCCGATGCCAAGGGTCCACTTGTCGTTGATACGATTTGACAAGGACACTTCCGGGATGACGCTCAGGTCAGCTTCACTGGTTTGGCTGCCTGCGCCGGCTGTTGTTGCAGTCGCCTTCACATCCGGCATGAACACCGTGCCGCCAAAGGCAAATTCGGTGCCTTTCGATTTGGCCAGCAGGGCTGGGTTGGTCAGTGCGTTTTCGGAGCCAAAAAATGCGGCTGTTCCGGTACCACCAAGTGCGCGAGCTTGCGCGCCGAGGCCAATCAGGTTGTCGCCGTTGGTCGCGAATGCCGAGGTGGCGATGCCGGATGCCGCCAAAGCGACTAAAAGCTTGTTGAGTTTCATATTGTCTCCGTCGTGGGATGTGCAGTTTTCGATGTCATGAACGCTCCGTTGAAAAACGGGCTGGCGGACTCTACTCCGGGTATTACTTGGCTCGCAAGGTGAAACCATGCCGAATTAGCCTGAACTACAGAGAAGGCAAGGTCTTGATGCCTTTTTTGTTTAAAATGTTGCCTTGTTCCATATTCCTTCGGAAACCACGATGAAACGAATTCTTGCTTTAGCGGTATTGCTGTTCTGGGCGCCCCTTTCCTGGGCGCTGTCGCCTTATGTTCAGGCGAGCAAGGTTTCGGCGGGGGATGTTCCGGCTGTGATGGCTCAGGTTGAACGCAAGCTGAGCAAGGCTGGGTTTAATGTCGTTGGTAAATATATGCCGGCAGGGCTTCCCGGGGTGGGCGTTCTGGTTGTGACCGATAAGGCTTTACTCGATACCGTGCGCAAACTGGGCGGCAACAATATCGTCGGTGCGCCAATCCGGATTGGTGTTAAAGCGGATGGTTCTGTGTCTTACATGAATCTGGAATATTGGTTGCGCGCCTATTTCCGTAAACAGTATCCAATGTCAGAAAAATCAGTCAAAGCGACGCAAGCCAAGTTGCGCAAGGCGTTGGGTGCCGGCAAGCCGTTTGGTGGTGATGTCGATACCAAGGATCTTGCCGATTACCAATACATGTTCGGCATGGAAGGTTTTGAATCGGACAAGAACGTGCTGATCGAGAATGTGTCCTTTGAAGATGCGGTCAAGTCGATTCAGGAAAATCTGGCTCGTGGCGTAGGCAAGACCAGCAAGGTTTACGAGATCATCATGCCGGACAAACAAATCGCGGTATTTGGTGTGGCGATGAACGACCCGAAGGAAGGCGAAGGCTGGTGGGTGAAAACCGTTGGTGTCGATAATATTGCCGCGTTGCCTTACGAAATCTATGTGGTGAACAACAAGGCAGGTCATTTGTTTGCGCGTTTCCGCATTGCGCTGGGCTGGCCGGCAGTGGGCATGGGCAGCTTCATGCGCATCGTTGAAGCGCCGAGCGTGATTCACAATACGTTGACCGTGGTTGCTGGCGGCGCGCCCTGATCTGGGGTGGTGCCAGCCGGAATAGGAAGCCCCTCATGCAGGGGCTTTTTCAATAGGGCTTTGTTACGTTTCGATATCACATGCGTCAAGTCGTCCTCGATGTTCCCAGGTGGCCTGTAGTTCAATAGGCTACGCCATGCGGACCTTTGCTCAATCAATGCTGCGCATAACTTCGTTGACCAGCCATAACCGCTTCAAACAAGGAAGTTGCTTGAAGTCTGCTTGCAAGCTTGCTGTACTGGCCTGGTTTGTCAGCTGTGCTGTGCCAGCGCCGGTATTTGCTGCAAGTTCAGATTCGCTGCACCTGAAATTGTCGGGATCTGTTGGTCAGCGAATGACTGAGATTCTGTATGCCGATGGCGAGCCGGAACAATCCAGTATGACCAGCCGGATTCTGATTCTGGGCGACCGGATGCGGATGGATTTTGGTCAGGATGATCAGGGTTTTGTGCTGTTCGATCGAGTCGCCAGGACAGTCTGGCATGTGTCGCCGCAGGATCGGAAAGTGACCGCTATCGAGGCGGGTGGGGTGGCGCAAGTTGAGCCAAAACCTGGACAAAAACCCTTGCAATTAGATTGGCCGAAGGACTGGACTCTGAGCCTGGATGAAATGCCGAGCGATCAGAACCTTCTGACACAACTCAGGTTGAACGGGTCTTTATGCGTCGAGTTCAAATCCGCCCCGATGCTGGTCAGGCAGGCGCAATTGCTGGCTGATTTCCGTCAGACTTTGGCGATGAATCAGGCTCGGCTTTGGCAGGCGTTGCCGGAAACGGAGCGCCAGCAATGCGCCCTTGCGGTTGATGTGGAAAAGGCCGGCATTGAATATCAAAGCGGCTTGCCGTTGGCGATTCGTTACTGGAATGGTCGCAGCCGGGTCTATTTGGGGCATCAATATCTGCCGGTAAGGCCGGAATTGTTCGAATTGCCTGAGCAGTTCAGACAAGTGCTGATTCGTGCGCCGGATCAGGCAAAGGAAAGCAAGCGGCAACCACGTTCGTCGCAGGCTAAATAACCGCCACTTTCATACCAGTCTGGCAGCACCCAGCGTTCTACTGTTTTGCCATGAACGGAGATTTCGTGGCGTGCCGGTCGATGCGTATGGCCGTGAATGATGCGGCTGACCGGGTGGGTTTCCAACGCCGAGCGAATGGCATCGGCGTTGACATCCATGATTTCCGGTTTCTTGCCGGCCTTGGCGTGTTCACTGCGTTCGCGCAGTGCCGTCGCCAGCGCCAGACGCTGGGGCAGGGGTTGGGCGAGAAACTGCTGTTGCCAGACAGGATCGCGGACTTGTCGACGAAACGCCTGATAGGCGTCGTCGTCGGTGCAGAATTGATCGCCGTGGGCGAGCAAGGTCGCGATGCCGTACAAATCAATTTGGGTTGGGTCCGGCAATAGTGTCAGTCCGGCAGCTTTGGCAAAGGTGGGGCCAACCAGAAAGTCCCGATTGCCGGGCAGGAAAAATACCTTTACGCCTCGTGCTGCAAGTGAATTCAGCGCACTTGCAATGTCTTGGTTGAATGCTTCAGCCAAGTTGTCATCGCCGACCCAGGCTTCAAAAAAATCGCCCAGAATGGTAAGCGATTGCGCATTCTGGGCGACTTCGATGATGAACCGCAGGAACAACCGCACCGGCAGCGGGCGCTCCGGCGTCAGATGCAAATCAGAGATGAAAAGTGAACTGGTCGGGTTGGACATGGCGCTGTGTGGCGCAGCGTCCAGGTTCAGCCTTCAGTGACTTCAGCGCGTTCGATGATAACGTTTTCGACCGGCACATCCTGGTGGCCAGCCTTCGAACCGGTGCGCACCTTGCGAATTCGATCGACCACATCCTGACCTTCGGTCACTTTGCCGAACACGCAGTAGCCATAGCCTTGTGAATTGGCGGCGCGGAAATCCAGGAAGGCGTTGTCGGCGATGTTGATGAAGAACTGGCTGCTGGCGGAGTGCGGATCCGGTGTGCGAGCCATGGCGATGCTGTAGGCCACATTCTTGAGGCCGTTCTGGGCTTCGTTCTGGATCGTTGCGCGCGTCGGTTTTTGGTCCATATCGGCGGTGAAGCCGCCGCCCTGAATCATGAATCCATCAATGACGCGATGGAAAATCGTGCCGTCATAGTGACCATCCTGGACGTACTGGATGAAGTTGGCGACAGTTTCCGGCGCGGCTTTGGCATCAAGTTCGAGTGTGATGGAACCGAAGTTGGTGTGCAGGGTGACCATTTTTACCTTTCGTTTGGCGGGGTTGTTTGCGGGTTTGGTGGCAGCGGCGCTGACTAGGCCGGCCCAGGGGGCGAGCAAGGTGAGCAACAACAGATTGCGGCGAGTTGGATTCATCGTATTTGGTTAACGCTGTGCAAGTTTGTTGGAGATGGGGGTGTCTTGAGCTTTTTCCAGAGCGACACGCCAAGCGCCTTGTTGCATTTGCCAATACAGACGTTTGCTGGACACGCTGGATATTGTGTTGCTGCTGTAGTGCTGGGTAAATTCGGCGTACGCCATGTCGCCGTTGTCATAAAGGAACAGGCTGATATCGCTCAGGTCGACGCGTATCCATTCCTTGCCAAGGATGTTGCGGCGTTTATCCTTTGCCCAGCTTGCGCCCTTGCCGCTGGTCATGTTGCTGCTGTAGTGATGCAGGAAACGATCCGGATCGCGTGCTTCCCAAGCATGTTTCCACTGATTCAGTTGGGCTAGCAGGTCATCGCGGCTCTTTTCCCATTCGCTTAGACTGATCCAGTCGGTGCGGTCCGTGATGATCACCGGTGTCGAGCCTACTTTGATCCAGCGCGCCAGTTCTTTCAGGTCGGGATTGGCGACTACTACGCAGCCATCGCTGGAACGGGGAGGGCGGCTGTAGGTGTTGGATGGCACGCCATGTAGCCAGATGCCATGGCCGCCGTGACCTTGCATTCGATCCCACTCATTCGGATAGTTCAGTGGATAGGCGCCATCGCCGTATAGGTCTGCCAACCCGGCGCGCGGCAATTGCTCGGTTATCTGATAAACACCCATAGGTGTCCGCTTGTCGCCTTCAACCCGCTTGTCGGTGCCGTTCTTGCCGATGGTCATATAGAAATCGGCTTTCAGTTGCGGTACGCCATCGACGTTCTCGAACAAATACAGTCGCGCACGCGAGGTGTCGGCAAGCAGTGCGTATTTCTGTTGGGGCGCTAGCTGGAGAATCTGGCGCGGTAATAAGTCGCTTGCGGGTTGGTCGATGTAACGCAGCAGTCGGACTCGGGCTTCGTCACGCAGATCGTCAAGTGATGCACTGGGGGCTTTAGAGGCTGCGCCCAGGCCAGCCAGCGGCCGCATGCGGGCAGTCAGCAGGTCGCCACGAATCAGATGGGCCAGCTTGAAGTCCGGCCGCAAGGCGATGGCGCGATTCACTTCTCTCAATGCATCATCCATGCGGCTGGCGCGGATGTCTTGCAGCGCTTTCGAGATCAGTGCGTCGGGTGAGGCAATGCTGGTCAGGGGCAGCAGACGGTTGGTGTCGGCGGCGGCAAGCCGGATTGGTGCGACGGAAACAGTGTCATTTGCCGAAACCAGATTGAATGGCGAGGACGCCACGACCATCGTGCCGACACCTGCCAGCGATATGGCAACCGAAATGACAACCGAAATGACAACCGAAATGGCGGTCGAATAAGCGGCATTCCTCAGGCCGTTAAATGCGGTTTTCATCGTTCGTCGAGAATTTTCCAGTTGTTGCCTTCAAGCACCAATTGCATGGTTTTTGTGCTTGAATCCTTGACGATGTTTGATTCGTATTTTTGAGCAAAACTGGCTTTGGCTGTGTTTCCTTTGATGCTGATCTTCAAGCGGTCAATGCTCACGTTGACGTACTCGGGCCGGGTGATCTTGATCCTGCGTTCTTCTGACCAGGCGGCAAAACTATTGTTACCGGGCGCTTTGAATTCAGGACTGTAGAACCTCAGGTAAGCATCCGCATCGCGAGCGCTCCAGGCGGCGGCCCAGGCGCGCAAAGTACGTTCTATCTGTGCTTTGGGCTCAATGACTTCTACCAACGATTTGTTTGGTTCCTTGCTAGCCGAGGCAGCGGGTTTTTTCTCCGGCTTGCTTTCTGCAGTGGCAGTGGCTTCGGCGACGGGTTTGGCCTCAGGCACTTGCGTGACTTTGCCGGTATCGGCGATCTTGCTTGCTTCCTGCGGGCGGGGTGTCGGGCTGAACAGGTCGCGAATCAAGGCTAGCTTGGTTTGTGCGGAGGTGTTTGATTTATCGAGTTGCATCGCCTTGTCATAGGCTTGAGAAGCCATCTTGGCGTAGATGTCACCCAGGTTTTCATGCGCGGTGGCATAGCTTGGGTGTGTTCTTATCGCCATTTCGAGGCTGTTCTTGGCCCGCTCGTAATCGGCCTGGGCGGCATACAGAACGGCAAGGTTGTTGTACGGCTCCGGCAGTTCGGGGTAGTCCTCGGTCAGTCCGGTGAATATCTTGATCGCATCCGCATAGCGATTCATTTCCGTCAAAACCAGGCCCTTCAGAAACCGACCTTGGGCATCCTTCGGGTTTGCGGTCAGAAAGCTTTCCACTTTTTTCAAGGCGACTTTGTTATTGCCTTGCCGGAATGCCTGGCTAGCTTCCTGCACACTCGAAACGGCGGCATCAGCAATCGTTGGATATGCGAGCGCGGGTAAAAGCGCAGCGAGGAGGGCGAGGGAGAAACGGCTAATAATCATGTGTGCTATTCTTTTCGGCGTTTTGCGTTGGTTCGTGGCAGAAGTGCCGGACCGGCGAATTCTAGCCTTCGTGCGACGCATCTCAAAATAATC
>CAMDHJ010000003.1 GCA_945897865.1 Tepidiphilus sp. J10 | reverse complement strand
CGTGTGGTTGTGATGTTTGAAGACGTGCAAGCGCAGACGCCCCCTGGCCACAGGGAAGATGCCATTTCCCGGCTGGCTGCCAATCCGCTGGTCAAGGCTGATTTTGTGCCGTTGTCGCGAGATGAAGCGCATGAGCGATAACGCCTTCGTCGATTCCAATATCTGGCTTTACGCATTCTTTCTTCGTCCCGGAGAAGAGGCATTGCATGAGCGTGTCAAAAAATTGATTGAGGTGCCCGCGCGCTATGTCATCAGCGATCAGGTCATCGCCGAGGTGTCTTCCAACCTGCTGCGCAAGGCGGGTATGTCCGAGGACGCGTTGGTGGAAATCGTGTCGAGTTTCTATTCCCGCTGTCGCGTTGTCGGTCCTAGCCATGAAACACATCGCAAAGCCAGTCGCTTGCGCAGCCATTACCAGTTCAGTTACTGGGACAGTCTGATTATTGCTTCGGCGCTTGAGGCTGGGTGCTCGATTCTCTACTCGGAAGATATGCAGGATGGTCAGGTCATTGAAAGCACGCTCACCATCCGGAATCCCTTGATCGAACCAGCGCCAGCATGAATCTCCTCACCCTCCGCGAACACGAAACTTTCGCCATCGGCGATGCCTTCTGCGCCGAGGACAGGAAATCGGTCACACATGCGCAGGCGGACGCGCTGGACAAGTTGTCCAAGCGCCTGGCGTCGGCAAAAGGTGGGCTGTTCACCCACGCCAACCGCACCACATTGAAGGCGCGGCAGTATGTCGGCGTGGTGCAACTCGGAGCCAAGGCCATCGAGGTCATCCCGAAGATCGATGGGCTGAACGACCATGGGGCGCGCATCAACTTGTTCCGCATGCTGGCGCGCACGCGGCGGCTTGAGATTTATGAGGCGGACATTGCACGACTGGCCGCGCAGAACCTGAACATTTTGGAAATTTTCATTCGTCTGTTCTGCGACAAGCTGTTCAAGGAAGTGCATCGCGGCCTGGTCAGCCGCTACGAACGCCATGCCGACAATCTGCCGACGTTGCGCGGCAAGTTGCTGACCGGCTTGCAGGCAACCTTGAACGCGTTTCAGCCGGAACGGTTTCAGTGCGAGTTTGACGAGTTCACCGTCGATACGCCGCTCAACCGGGTGCTGAAGACCACCGTGCGCTTTCTGCGCCGCGTGACCCGGCACAGCGACAACGCGCGCAGGCTGGCGGAGCTGGATTTCACGCTGGAAGGTGTAAGCGATGTGGCCGTCACCGCGCTGGAATGGCATCGCCTGCATTTCGACCGCGCCAACCGCCGCTATGAACCGCTACTGAGCATGGCGCGAATGATCCTGCAGAACCGCACCCAGGACGTCACCGCTGGCAATCTGGGCGGCTTCAGCCTGCTGTTCGACATGAACGAATTGTTCGAGGAATACATCGGCGAAGTCGCCCGCGTGGCTTTGACGCCGCAGGGCTGGCAGGTGGTGTTGCAGGGTTCGGCGTATTCGCTATTGCAAGACGTTGACACTGGCGCGGGCAAATTCCAGACCAGACCCGACATCACCGGTTTTCGCAACGGCAAGCCCGCCTGGATCATCGACACCAAATGGAAACGGCTGGACGAAGACGAACACAACCAGGGCATCGCGCAGGTGGATGTTTACCAGATGCTGGGTTATGCCCATCGCTACGACGTGCGCGATGTCATCCTGCTCTACCCGCATCAGGCTGGCATCGATGGTGAAGCCGGTTTGCAGCGGCGTTTCCGCATTCTCGGCGGAGACGCTGCAAATGGTGAGCAGCACATCCATGTCGCCAGCGTCGATCTGCGAGATTTGCGCGGCGTACCGGATCAATTGCGTTCGATTCTGGAAGATGCGGGCGTCAACCCGGCGCAGCCAGTCGCACTCGCGGCATGACGACCATCTGATTTACCCAGCCCCGAAAACATGCCCCTGCCGCCTTACCATCTCGGCCCTGGCCTGGCCTTCAAGGCCATTGGCGGTCGCCATTTCAGCCTGATCAGCTTCACGCTGTCACAGGTGCTGATCGACCTGGAACCGCTTTACTGGTTGCTTACGCAACAACCACCCTGGCACCGCTTCTGGCATACCTTGCTGGGCGCCAGTCTTGTGGCCTTGGCGACGATTCTTCTGGCTCGCCCGGCGCGCTGGTCAGTAGCCAGAGTCATTGCCTGGATAGACCCGGAAGAACGCATCAATGAACGCGTCAACTGGCTTGCCGTCATCACAGGCGCGGTGCTTGGCGTGTACAGCCATATCGCGCTGGATTCGGTCATGCACGACGATGTCCATCCGCTGTCGCCTCTGACCAGTTCGAGTCCGCTGTTTCAGATGATTACGGTGGATCGGCTCGAAACGCTTTGCCTGATTTTCGCCACGTTCGGCGGGCTATGGTTGGCCTGGCGTTTGAATCGTGGCGCAAGGGCATCATCCAACTCATTCTGAGCGGATGGATTAGGTCATGGAACCGCAGTCGGTTGGCCACTCTATGGAGAGCGTATTGATACACGAGTCAACGAAAAAGCCGCTGCTCCTGGATCAACCCGGCTGTTGCAGGCGTTCCGAAGGCTAAAGCAGTTCCTGAATTCGGTAAATACGACGAAAGTAATAGCATTTGCCACATTGCCAACCTCGCCGCCTGCATCAGCGCATTGAGAGGCGCGCAGAGATCGGCCAACGCGATGTTGTCGAGAATGCCGGGGTGAACAGCAGGTTCCCCTTCAATACCTCGCCAATCTGGCGGCGCAGCGACGACGCATCGGCCAGCGTCAGATCCATGCAGTCGATCAACACCCGGCCGCGTTCTGGCACAAACAGTCGCTGCACCATCTTGGCCAGCGTGCTCTTGCCCGAGCCGGAGCGGACGAGGACATCTCAGCTCGTGGCGTCGCTACCCGCCTTCGGTCGTGTTCAACTGCTGTTCCATGCTTTTACCTGGAATCCTCAGTTCGGATTGAATGATGCAAGCGGTTGATTGTGCGAATGAATTTGCACCTACAGTCCAATCAACGGTGTGTGTCACCCCGGCGGAGGCCGGGGTCAAGAAGCCTTTGATTATATTGAGCCGGCTGCACTGGACCCCGGCATTCGGCGGGGTGACGGAGTGTTTTTCGACTCCCTGTTAGAACCCATCCCTGCCCTGAACCGCCGCCGAATTTCCGTTATTACCCGCGCGGATGATGTTTCGCGTGTAGCGCTTTCAGGCGTTCTTTGGCGACGTGGGTGTAAATCTGCGTCGTGGCGATGTCGGCATGGCCGAGCAGCATCTGAACCACGCGCAGATCGGCGCCATGGTTGAGCAGGTGGGTGGCGAAGGCGTGGCGTAGCGTGTGCGGCGATAACGATGATTTGATACCGGCGCTGGCGGCGTGGCGTTTGATCAGGTACCAGAACATCTGCCTGGTCATCGGTCCGCCGCGTTCGGTGACGAACAAGGCTTCGCTGCCGCGCCCTTTCAGCAACAACGGGCGAGCGGCTTCAGCGTAGCTCTGGATCCAGTCTTGTGCGTCCTCGCCCAGCGGCACCAGGCGTTCCTTGCTGCCTTTGCCCATGATGCGGACGACACCATCGGTCAAGCTGACGGCGGCCAGTGGCAGTCCGACCAGTTCCGATACCCGGAAGCCGGCGGCATACAGTGCTTCCAGCATGGCGCGGTCGCGCAGGCCATGCGGGGTGTTGACGTCAGGTGCGCTGATCAGGGCTTCGACCTCCTTTTCCGACAGCGTTTTGGGCAACGGTTTTGGCAGCCGCGGCGGCGCTACTGACAACGTGGGATCGTCGGTGCGGCGGCCTTCGCGCAGCAGCCAGCGTTGATAGCGTTTGATCGCGGTGAGCTGGCGCGCCAGGCTGCGCGCGGCAATGTGCTCGTCGAAAGTGCGGTGAGCCAGGAAGCGTTCGATGTCGCCCCGCTGCGCCTGTTCCGGCGCAATGCCTTGCTGGTCGAGCCAGATGAACAGCTGGGTCAGGTCGCGACGGTAGCTTTCCAGCGAGCGCGGCGCCAACCCGTCTTCCAGCCAGAGTGCATCGCTGAAGCGGTCGAGCTCGACGGTGAATCCGGCTTCAGGCGGCATGCTGGTGTGTATTTTCGTGCTGCAGCAGCCAGCGTTTGATGTCCTGTGAATAACCGATGCGGCTATGCATGAAGCCGCCCAGGCTGCCGTCGGCGGCAATCACGCGATGACACGGGATGAGGATCGGAATCGGGTTGTCGCCCACGGCCTGGCCGACCGCGCGCGGGGCGCTGCCGAGTTCACGCGCGATGTCGCCGTAGCTGCGCGTCTGGCCGGCCGGAATGGCCAGCAATGCGTGCCAGACCCGCTGCCGAAAGTCGCTGCCGTGTGGTGCCATCGGCAGCATGAAGCGGTGTAGCGGGTCGGCATAGTAGGCATCCAGTTCTGCCGCGATCCGGTCGATCAACGGGTTTCTGGCGTCGAGCAGCGAGTGGCCGTGCGGCAGGAATTCCAGGCCGGTCAGCATGTCGCCTGCGATGTGCACACCAAGTGCGCCGAAGGGGGCGGGGAGTATGGCTTCGAATTGCATGTTGAATGGCCTACGCAAATGGTCTCCGTGATCTGGCCTGCATTGTGGATTTCGGCACAGCAAAAGAAAACAGCCATGCGATTTGCCGGCGTGACGGCGGGTCATCAATGCCCCACATTCCTCGGATTATGTGGCGGTGTGGGGTAGGAATGCCCCATGCCGGGCTTGCGCCGGCAAGCTAACTTGTTGAAATGAGAAGAATTCTCTGCCGCATCAGGTTGGCACGTTGTTTGCGCTGTAGGTTCAGCAATCCAGTTTTAACGCTGCCGATAAAGGCAGGTCCGGGCAGGTCCGTTGATTCACTCTTGATGGGGGATGAAATGCCGAAATCAACCCATGCAGCATCTGCAAAGGTCGCGACTGTCGCCCTGCGTTACTGTTCGCAGCCGATCCAGCATCCCCGCCAGTTTGATCCCGCCGTCGATGCGAATCGGGCGCGTGCGATTATCAACGGTGGCAAGAAATGGGTGAACGGCACCCAGCTGACCTATTACTGCTACAAGGCGGGTGACGCGGTGCCTGCCGCCTGGCGTGGCAAGGCGGCGGATATCAAGGAGGTCGGCGCGGCGTTCGAGACCTGGTTCAAACTTGGCATCGGCATCAGCTTCAAGGCGGTAAGCCGGGCGGAGGATGCCACCATCCGCATCGGTTTCGATCAGGCCGATGGCTCGTGGTCTTACGTCGGCCGCGACACGCTGACCATTCGCGATCCGGATGAACGCACGATGAACTTCGGTTGGCCGCTCAACACGTCGTATGGACGCGATACCGCGCTGCATGAGATCGGTCACGCTCTCGGCCTGGAGCACGAGCACCAGAACCCGTTCGCCGGCATCACCTGGGATACCGACGCGGTCAAAAGCTATTTCTCCGGTTCTCCCAATTTCTGGGATGAGCAGCAGATCGAATGGAACATCCTGCGCAAGATTGCGCCGGCGGAAGTGAAGGGCACGCAATGGGATCCCGACTCGGTGATGGAATACGGCTTCGGACCGGGCCTGATCATTGCGCCCGCGCCATACAGCAACGGCCTGACGCCGAAAGGCGGCTTGTCCGCAGCGGACAAGGCCTGGATCGTCGAATCCTATCCCGGCGTCAAACCGAATGAAGTCATTCCCGCGCTGGAAGTCGGGCTGTCGCAGAGACTGGCGATCAAAGCTGGTCAGACCCGCGTCTTCAGTTTCAAGCCAAAACGTACCCGGACCTACCGGATCGGCACCTTCGGTACTTCGGACACCGTCATGGTTCTGTTTGAAGTCACGCCGGCCGGCAACGTGCAGATTGGCGGCAACGATGACAGCGGCACCGATCTGAATGCGCGCATCGACATGCGTCTGATCAACGGCCGCCAGTATCAGATCGGCATTCGTTTGTATTACGCGGAAATGGCGGCAGAAACTTCGATCATGGTCTGGTGAGGTTTTGCCAGTGAGCGGATTCGGCAAGGGAAGACATATCTCGGAAATTCATTAGCAAGACCCTGAGCAACTTTCAGGGTGGCCCGTCCCGCATTCAGGAGAGCAGTATGAAGACATCGACTTGGTTTGGCCTGTTTAGTATTGCAATCCTCGCCGGGTTGGCCTGGCTGACGCATCAACCGGAAAGCGCGCGCGCCACCTTGCCGCCGCAGGCAGCAGTCAGCAACTCAGACACCTCTGCCACTGCTATTGCGCAACCCGATCCGGCATCGCCGTTCACTGATGCAGGTTTCCATGCTGCCGCCGAAGGATTGTCGCCCTCGGCACGCGCCGGCCGCGAAATCTGGTTCAAGGCCACCGCCGGCAACGCCCGCTTCCATACCTACACCTTCCAGCAGCGGGTCACCGCGCTGGTCGACTGGTACGGCGTATTGCGCGGCGACCAGCGCGACAACCGCTTCAAGACCTGGGGCATGATCAACGATCCGGGCTGCTGCACACCGGGTTCGGAGGGCTGTCCGGCCAAGAGCTACGAGGAAACATATGGCTTCGACTGGTGTCCAGGCGACGAGAACTTGTTGCAGTTCGTCGGCAAGCCGGGTTACCGCGATCCGGCCTGCGACTTCAAGGAAGGCGATGTGGCGGCAGGCGATCCGGAAGGCCATCAGAAGGGCCGTGAAGACAGTTGCAATCTGGCCTTCGGAACTTCCACCGGCGCACTTGGTTTCCGCAAATTTCCCAACCCGCGCTTCGATGCCGCCGCCTGGATACAGGTCAACGGCAGCCTGGGCACCTGGTCCGGTTATAGCCGCAAGCTGTCCGATGATCCGGCCCGTGCCGACCACAAGGTTCGCAAACTGGCCGATGCCTCGGTGGAACCGCCGTTCCTGATCGGCACCGCCTGCGCTTCCTGCCATGTCGCCTTCGACCCGGCCAAGCCGCCGCGCGATCCGGCGCATCCGCAATGGGAAAACCTGTCCGGGCTGGTGGGCAACCAGTACATCCGGGTATCCGAACTGCTGATTTCCGGCATGCCGCGCGACGATCTGCTGTGGCAAATCTTTGCGCATGCGCGTCCGGGTACGTCCGACACCTCGGCCATCCCTAACGATCAGGTCAACAACGCCGGCACCATCAACGCGCTGATCAACACCGCACAGCGGCCGACTTTTGCCGGCGAGAAGGTCAATCGCTGGCGCAAGGCGGCGTCGTGTCCGACCGGCGCGAAGGAATCCAGCTGCTGGTGCGAACCCGGAAAACCCGGCAAATGCTGGGAAAAGAGCGTCAAAACCGAAACCGTGCATCACATCCTGAAGGGCGGCGGCGATTCCATCGGCGCGCTCGGCGCGATCCAGCGCGTCTATTTCAACATCGGTTCCTGCTCAGAACAGTGCTGGCTCAACCATCTGACCGACTTGCGCCAGATCGACCCGCAGGCGCGCAACTTCGGCCAGACGCCGTTCGACATCGGCCAGTGCCGGCGCGACTGCCCCAACTTCCGTGCCATCGAGGACCGCGTGCATAACATTCTCGACTTCTTCGTCGCAGCGCCGGAAGGCCAGGCGCGCGATCTGACGCTGGCGCGCACCAACCAGCGCAACGCGACATACAGCGAAAGCGATCTGGCGCGCGATCTTGAACGCAACTTCGGCGCCGGCTCGGTGACGCGCGGCCAGAAGGTGTTCGTCGACAACTGTGCGCGCTGCCATTCCAGCGGCAAGGCACCGTTCGAGGCAGTCGATTTCCGCGCCATCGACGCCAAGACCGGGCAGCGCGCCGACTGGCTGGGCAATGATGTGCCGATTCCGGTGACCGAAGTGGGCACCTATCGCTGCCGCTCGCTGCATTCCAACCATATGCGCGGTCACGTCTGGGAAGAGTTCGCCAACGAGGACTACCACGCGCGGCCGACGGTGTCCGGCCCGCTGGAACCGCATGACGGCGGCCGTGGTTACTACCGCAACGTCTCGCTGGTGAATCTGTGGGCGCACGCACCGTTCCTGCACAACAACTCGGTCGGGCCGGAGCTGTGCGGCTGGGGCGGCGACAAGACCAATCCCTACGAGTTGTATCGCGCCAGCTATGTCGATGTCAGCCAGCCGGGCAACCCGCCGCTGGCGAAGGACAAACAGCCGGCCTGCTGGACTTATGATCCGTCGGTGGATGGCCGCTTCAAGTTGTATGTCGCGTCGATGCGCGAGTTGCTCAACCCGGCACAACGCATTCCAAAAGCCACCAAGCTGGACGAGGACATCGTGCTCGACATCGGCCCGCGCATCTTCGACGGCAAGGAGGAAAAGCGGCTGGTTGGCTTCACCTTGCGTGTGCCGGCGGGCGCCACGGCGGGCAATGTCGGCAACTTCCGGCACAAGGATTTCATCGTCGATCTGATCCACGCCAAGTTGAAACCGGCGGAGCTTGAAGCCCGGCTGGCGACGCTGTTGCCGGCGGCGGAAGCCAAACAACTGGCGGCAGAAATGCAGACCATCGGCAAGGCCATCGTCGATGATCCGAACCGGCTGGTCGACGTGGTCAAGGAGGCGCGGGCACGCGTGCCGGCGCTGTGGCAGGTGTATTCGTCGTGCAGTGCGGAAATCGAGAACGACGGCCACCGCTTCGGCGAAGACCTGGCCGAAGCCGACAAGAACGCGCTGATCGCCTTCCTGGCGACCTTGTAAAGGAGACGATCATGACTCGATGCCTGCTGCTCCTCGCTCTGGTGCTCAGCCTGTTGCCCGGCTGCGAAAGAATATCCGGTTGGTTTGCCGCTAAGCCAGATATTCCGTTTGCGCCGTATGGCGAAAGCTACGCCAGCAAACCGGATTTCGCTCAGGTGGAATATGAGTTCCCGCTGGCGCTGTCCGAGTTGACCAAGGTGACGCCGAAATACCTGGCCGGCCTGAACCAGGAGGAACTCGACCAGTTGTACGCGCGACTGAGTTCCGGCCCGATTCCGGAAGGTGCGTTCGATGGCGAAATCGTGTTTCCGCGCGGCAGTTCCGGCAAGTTGCGCGCGGCGGAAGTGGTCGGCGGGCTGAAGGGGCTCGGCGTCAATTTCAAGGGCAAGATGCTGGAGACCGCCGGCGAAGCCTTGTGGAAGGGCAAGGTGTTTTATCGCGACGAGAAAGTGCTGCTCAACCGTATTGAGGATCTGGCGTTGCTGCGCACGGTGATCGGTTCCGGCGACATTCCGAAGATCGATGTTGATGGCAAGGATGCCTGGCTGCTGTTCCCGGCCAAGCTGTATTGCGGCCAGAGCCTGATCGACTCGCGGCGCGAATCGATCATCATCGACTATGCCTTCACCGACGAGATCAAGGGCTATCGCGAGAAGCCGGACTTTCTCGCTGGCCGGCGCGGGCTCAAGGTGCGCGACGAAATCCGCATGCTGCGGCCGGGCCTGTACTTGGGCCGCGCCTACATGGACCACGCTTTCATCCTGAATTTCGTGCTGCACAGCAAGACGCTGGATGAAGCCGGCCGCGCCGAGTTCGAGATCGGCCAGGTCAAGGACGATTGCTGGAGCGGTACGCAGAAGCGAGTGCTGGCGCAACGCTAGCCGCATGCCGATTTGCACACCTATACGTCTGACCACACTGATGATCGCCACCCTGTTGACCTTCGCCGGTGTTATTGCAGATGTTGAAGCGGAAGTTGCAAGCACGGACCTGCCGCCAGTCGGCCATTCGCGCTTCGACGAACTGATCGGCGATGCGCCGGTGCCGTATCCGTTCTCGCGGCTGGTCGCCAGGATCAATGCTCAGATGCTCACCGATGCGGGCGGTTTGCTGCCGATGAAGGTGACGTTGATTCCGCTCGGGCGTTCGCTGCAGCGCGAGGCGGGGGCGCCAGACTACTTCCGTTTTCCGCGCGTGGTTGCCGCCGCCGATGGTGACAACAAGGCCGGCTATGCCCCGCTTAAGGACCGGTTGTTTCTTGGCTTCCATGAAAAGGGCGAGGTGGTTGAGGTGATCAGCTACAACGATGCCGCCGGCCGTTTCGAGTTTCAGGTGGTGCGTGACTATCGTGCCGGGGCGAAGCCCAGCGTGTTCTATGCGCGGCGCAGTTTATGCCTGGCCTGTCACCAGAACGCCGCGCCGATTTTCGCCCGGCCGCTGTGGGACGAAACGCCGGCCAATCCGGGTGTTGCAGCGAAACTGTAGGCAGCCGGGCGCGATTTCTACGGCGTCAAGGTGAGCGGCACCGACATCGCCTATTTCATCGACAACGCCAGCGACCGCGCGAATCTGTTTTCGGTGTGGCAAACCCTGTGGCAACAAGGTTGCGGCACTGGGACGGAGGGCGACCGCTGCCGTATTCAGGCGTTTGCTGCCGCAGTGGAATACGGCCGCTTTGGTAAGCTGCCGCAGGCTGACGCACTTGCCAACACTCTGCCGGCGCTGACGCGCAACTGGAACCGGCTGTGGCCGAACGGTCTGGGCATTCCAAATCCGGATCTGCCCAATCGCGATCCGCTGGCAGCGCTTCCCGATCCTGCTCATGACCCATTGCTTCTGCGCCCGCTGCTTGAGGTCTGGCGCAAACCAGACCAGACCGCATTCATCGTCGGCCTGGCCGGCATGCTCGACCGCAGTGCGCTGCAACGTCTCGGCAAGCGCGATGTCACTACAGCATTGGAACGGCTGTTGGCAAAAGGGGGCTTTGCCGCAAAACCTTTCAGCCAGGCAGTGCTGTATGCGCTGTTGCGCGAGCAGGGCCTGGCGCCACGCCAACGCCCGCTGAAACTGCCGCCAGCCCGCGTTGAAGCGGTTTCGCGCGATGCCGATCCGCTGAAGCTGTGGCGGACGCATTGCGCCAGTTGCCACGACACCACGCTGCCGCATCCGCCGAACTTTCTGCACGGCAGCCTGCAGCACGCCAGCACCCGCCTGCAGCAGTGCGCGCCGCGTATCTTCGTGCGCCTGAGCATGGCTGAAGTGGCCGAGCCGCAACGCCGGGTCGCGCCGATGCCGCCGGCTGCAATGCTCGCCAGTCGCGGCATCTCGCCCGGACATTGGGCGAAATCCGCTGAATTGGCGGCGCTGAAACGCGACATCGCTACGCGCCTGCCCGCCGGCGCGACCACCCGTTTGCTGACGCAGCCGTATAACCAGTTACCTCAATGTGTGGAGGCAGTGCGATGAATATGCGTGACTCAGGCTGTCGCACCTGCCGCTTCGTGCTTTGGAGTGGTTTGATCCTGCTGTTGCTGATCACCATCGCTGCAGCAATCCGATTTCTGCCGGATCGACCGGTGACCTATGACGATCCTGTGGAACACTTCAAATACGGTTCCACCGGCGGCGAGCGCAACATGGGCTTCCCGTTCTGGCTATTCCAGGTGCTGCCGGAGGTGTGCCCGGATTTGTTGCCGGGCCAGGGCTATCAATCGCTTGGATTTATTTTCGAGCCCGGCCGCGATCTGCCAGTTGGCATGTCGAAACGCCGGCATCTGGGTATTGATCGCGTGTTCCTGAATTGTGCGGTGTGTCACGCATCGACCGTGCGCACCACCGCCAACGCCGAGCCGATGCTGGTGGTCGGCATGCCGGCGAACCAGCTCGATCTGATGCGCTTCCAGAAGTTCGTCCAGGCCTGCGTCAATGATCGACGCTTCACACCGTCGCAGGTGGTGCCACGCATCGCGGAGAAAGCAGGCGGGTTGAGCCTGCTCGACCGCTGGGTGATCTATCCATTGGGCATCCATCTGATGCGCGACGGTGTAGCCGGCCTGCTCGGGCGCATGCGCTTCATCCACATGCAGGATGAATGGGGGCCGGGGCGGGTGGATACCTTCAATTCAGCCAAGGCGATCTTCGGTACGGCGTTCGAGCAGTTGCCGAAGGAAGAACTGATCGGCGTGTCCGACTTCCCGGCGATCTGGAACCAGGCGAAGAAGCAGGGCATGCAGTTGCACTGGGATGGCAACAATAGCCGCGTCGAGGAGCGCAACCTGTCCGCCGCCTTCGGCACCGGGGCGACACCGAAACTGATCGATCATGCCGCCATCGCCCGCATCGAGGGATGGATCGCCACGGCTTCGCCGCCCGCGTTCAGCAAATATTTCCCCATCGACACCCCGTTGAGCGCGCGCGGCAAGGCCGTCTACGACGCCACCTGCGCCGCCTGCCACGGCAAATCCGGTAGCGATTTCACCGGCGATTACGTCGGCAAGGTGACGCCGATTGCAGTCATTGGCACCGACCGTGGTCGGCTCGATTCCTACACCCCGCAGCTCGCGCAGAATCAGGGCATGCTGTACTCGGCTGATCCGGAACGCCGCTTCCGCCATTTCCGCAAGACCTTCGGGTATGCCAACGCGCCGCTGGACGGCCTCTGGCTGCGGGCGCCTTATCTGCACAACGGCTCGGTGCCGACGCTGTGGGATTTGCTGCAGCCGACGGCGCGGCGACCGGTCCTGTTCTATCGCGGCAACGAGGTGTATGACCAGAACCGCATGGGCTTTGTCGCCGACCAGCCGAACAGCCAGGGCAGGGCGCTGTTCGCCTTCGATACCCGTATCTCCGGCAACGGCAACGCTGGCCACGAAGGCCCCGGGTACGGCACGGATTTGGCTGAAGCAGACAAGCGGGCCTTGCTCGAATACTTAAAAACATTCTAGGAGACCCGTTATGTGGATGCTTAGTCGTTGCCCTCCCTGGATCAGAAACAGTCTGTTGTTAGGTCTGGTGCTGATCGTCATGCTGGGCCTGATCGGTTGGGACCGCTTGTTGCGCGACCATGGCCCCAGTGAGTTCGGAAATCCGGACGACCGCTTCAAATACGGTTCGATTGGCGCCGAGCACGATGCCGGCATCCCGTACTGGATTTTCTATGTACTGCCGCGCGTGTTTCCGGAAAAACTGCCGAAACCGGGCATCGGTTATGCCAGTTTCGGCATGGTCTGGGAGGAAGGACGCGAGTTGCCGATGGGGTTCACCAAGCGACGCATCGGTTTTGATCGCGTCGGCAACAACTGCGCGACCTGCCATGTCGCCAGCTACCGCAAACAAGCCGACGAAACGCCGACGCTGGTGCTGACCGGACCGAATCACACGCTGGATCTGGAGGCTTTTTTCCACTTTTTGATCGATTGCGCCAAAGACCCGCGTTTCAACGCCGATACGCTGATGACGGAGATCGATCTGGCGGCCAATCTGGATTTCATTGATCGTTTGGCTTATCGCTATTTGATTATTCCTTTGACGCGGAAGAAGCTGCTGGAGCGGGAAGCTCAGTTTGCCTGGATCTATCGTCACGATTTCCCCGAGTGGGGACGCGGGCGCGATGATGCTATGAATCTGCCGAAGTATTTTCTGATCAATTGGCCGATGGACGACACCTTCGGTCCAACCGATTTCGCCTCGATCTGGAACCTGAAGAAATATCAGGCCGGGAATCTGGCTACTTCGCGGCTGAACTTCTCCGGTGATACCCACGACGTGTATTCCGTGGTGATCGACTCGACTCTGGGCGTGATGGGTGCAGCACCGAAAGACATGGCCGAGTTTCAGGACCATATCGATTGGTTGGTGGCCTATCTGAGCAACAAGCCATCACCGAAATATCCGTTCTCCATCGATACTGCCGCTGCGGCGCGGGGAAAATCGGTGTTCGCCGCTCACTGTGCCGGTTGCCATGCCAGCGCCCGCACCGGCACGGTGATGCCGCTGGCGGAGATCGGCACCGATCGTGGTCGCATGGATACCTGGGGCAAACAGGAAGCGATTGCCGGCAACAAGGCGGTCAGCGATCTCGGCATTGAACGCAAGGGCTTGGTGGAAGCGCCGCTGACCGGCTATCTGGTGCAGTTCCTCGACGGCATCTGGCTGCGCGCGCCCTATCTCCACAACGGCTCGGTGCCGAGTCTGGCCGATCTGTTGCAGTCGCCGGCGCAGCGGCCACAAGTGTTCTGGCGCGGTTACGACGTCTACGACCCGATCCAGGTCGGCTTCGTCGTCCAGGGCGCCGAGGCCGAGCGCGCGGGCACGCAGTACGACACCCGCCTGCGCGGCAACGGCAACGGCGGCCATTCCTTCGGCACCGCCCTGCCAGCGAGCGACAAGACCGACCTGCTGGAATACCTGAAAACCCTGTAACGCGCGCCGGCCATGGACCTCGACACCGCCATCCTCCTGCGCTCCATCGAACGTCTGGCCGGGATCTTCATCGGCGGCCTCTCGATCTACTTCGGCTACCGCCTGTTCCTGCGCCTGCCGGAGCGGCGCGAGGGCGAAGGCAGCATCAAGCTGCTGGATGCCTCGATCGTGCTCAGCCGCATCGGCCCCGGGGTGTTCTTCGCGCTGTTCGGCGCCGCCGTGGTTGCGCTGTCCCTCTACAAGGGCGTAGTGGTGGAAACCAACGACGGCCGCGTTGAAGGCAGCGTGGCGCAACCCAGGGCGGCACCGCCGGTAGGCACGTAGCAAACCCCGCGCTTCAGCGGCGTGGGCGCATATGACGCTGCGGGCGAAGCCGACCGGCGCGCCGATGCCCGCGTCCTGCTCAGGCGCGACATTGCCGCACTCAACACGATTTTGCCCAAGCTGCGCAGCGACCTGCTGCCGCAGGACCGCACTGAAGTCGAGCTCGCCCTGCCGCGCATCAAGTTCGCGCTGATACAGCCGGTGTGGCCGCAGAACGAAGCGGGCTGGAGCGATCCGGCGCGCTTCGAGGCTTGGCTGAACGAGGGCGAGCGCGATCCGCCGCCGCCGGAAATCGCGGCCGCAGCCAAGTATTTCCGCTATGGCGCGGCGGGAGCGCAGCCGTGAATCACGCCCCCCGCCTTGATGCCCGCTGGTTTGCATGGGCCGCGTTCGCGCTGGCTGCCGCGTCGGCCGCGTTGGCCGTGCCGCCAGCGCAGGCAATCGAACCCGGGCTGTACGATCGCGCCACGCTCGATCACTGGGGCGCGCGCTATCGACGCTCGACGCAGAAAATTCTCGACGAGGTGATCCGCCCGGTCCTGCTCGCCGACGAGCGCCGCCGGCTGGCGGCCGTGCGGCTGGACATGCCGACGCAGGCGGAAGGCAGCCAGCGTGGCCGTCCGCTCGCCTTCTACGCGGATGGCTGGCGTGTCGTCATGCCGTTGTATTCGCTCAAGTTTCCCGACGATCTGTGCACCGCCTACGCCTGGCTGCAGATCAAGGGCTACAGCCTGGAGACGATTTCCGATTTCACCGCCATGCTGCGCTACGGCAGGGCCAGTCCGACGCCGGCGTTGGCGCCGCTCGCCGCGCTCGGCATTCCCGCCAATGCGCTCGACGACAAACAGGTGGACGAACTCGCACTGGGGCATTTCGTCACCGCGCGCACTTTCATCCTGCTGCACGAGCTTGGCCACGTGGTTCACGGCCATCGCGGCGGCCGCGGCGCGCGTTCGCGCATGAACGAGGAAGCCGCCGACCGTTTCGCCGCCGAGGTAATGGCGCGCACGCCGCTGCCGCCGCTGGGCAGCCTGGTGTTCTTCATGGCCGATGCGAGTTGGGCGGGCTACCCGACGTCGGAGGCAGACACCCATCCGCTGAGCGGCGCGCGCCTGCGCACGCTGGCCGAGCGCGTCGAGGATCGCGGCCTGGCGCAAGGCCTGCGCCAGCTTGCCGGCTTGATGGACGACCCCGACATTCGCACCGGTTTCGCCGCCGCCGGCAAAACCGCCACGTTTGCCTCGCTGAAGCCGCACCATCCCGGCGAACTGCCCCGCGCCGCCGCCAGCGCCGCGACGGAAGCCTACTCCGGCAGCTACGTCGGGCGGGCGACCCAGTTGGGCGAAGCCGCGTTTCCCGTGCGCATCGATTTCCGACGCACAGGCGAACGCGTGCAGGGACAGTACAGCTTCGGCGTCGGCATCGGCAGCCTCGCCGGCCGGATCGACGGCCGGCGTCTGAACTTCGAATGGCAGTGGGCCGGCAACCATGGCCGCGGCGTCTTCCACGCCAGCCGCGACGGCAAGACTTTCGACGGAACCTGGGGCTATCGGCAATCCGCAGACAACGCCGGAACCTGGAACGGTAAGCGGGGACGGTAAGCGCGTCGCTGCCGAATGACGGACGCAGGCAGCGGTGGCGCGGCAATGATGCCTGCGTCCAAAGGAGGCCACATGAAAAGCAGATCGCTTCTATTTGCCGCGCTGTTCGGTTGTGCGGCCTTGTTTGCCGAAACAGCCTCGGCCCGCTTCGTCGTGGTGAACGGCGAGCGCATGGGCGCCGCCGACCTTGCATATCTGGACCGGGTCAGCAGCAGCCGCGTGCCCGATGGGCGCTACTGGATCGACATGCGCACCGGAATCTGGGGTTACGAACGCGGCGGTGCGCAGGGCCACATCGCGGACAACTGCAATGCCCGTCGCCCCGGCCTGTCCGAATGCGGACTGCTGTACAGCTCGGGCGAATTGCTGCGCTGAGCGCGGGCACCGACAAGGAGCGAGATCATGTCCAGCGATCGAAAATTTTCCAAACTCGGGTTGCAAGCTCTTAGGCTCGCCGTGCTTGTTCTCGCTGCCGGGTTAGCCGGCAGTGCCGGAGCGAGCCGGGACGATCTCCACAGCGACTTCAACGACGTCCCCACGGAGCGCGCAAATCCGCGCGGCGGCATTGGCATCGGCATCGACCTGACCTGCATCTTCACCGGCTGCGGCAAGGACAAAAGGGCATCGGACGATCCCGGCGACGCCGCTCAACTCGCCAATTCGGGCCCGACACTGCCCGACGCCTTCTCCATGAGCAGCTTCGCCATGCATGGGCTGGTGCAAGGTGGCGCACCCTTCGTTGTGGATTACGAAGCCACCGGCGCGCGGCTGCGAATCGAAATGAAAATCCCGGGCGCGGAGCCTTTCGTCTACACCCTCAATGCCAAGGGCCGCGGCGAGCAGTTTTTTCGCCTGCCCGAAGCGTTCGGCGTCGAGCCGCAGGCCGCGCTCATCTGACCCGCGATACCTGAGTCGGGTGCGACAAGCCGCGCATCTGGGACGGCAAGGGTGAGGATGGCGAAGTTTCCAAAGGCCTGCATGTGCTCAACGTGCGCGCCTGGCGTAGTTCGGTCAGAGAAGGCGACTGGGTGGTGTCGTGGTCGCTTGACTGGGTGGACGTCAAATGGTGATACCGCACCTGCGGGCGTGGTTCGCGCAGCGCGAACAGAAACGGGTGCTCGCGCTTGTCGAGCTGGTCGTGCTGGCGGCGAGCCATTGTCCTAGATTCCTCTGTTGGACTCGTTTGAGTGTGGGTCTGCCGGGTTGTCTGGCAAGGCGCGAGGAGGCGCATGGTCGTTCCCTGCAACGACGAGCAACGCGGCCAGACGGCCCGGCAGGCCCGCAATCGGACGCGTAGCGGGCTTACCCGATTGGTGAGGCTGATCGAAGGCGATAACGCTTGTATTCATGGGACATCTCAAGGGCTAAGGAGCGGTCAACAGAGGAATCCAGGTTCATCCGCCCGCGATGGCGCCGACGATGATCAAAGGCTCGCGTCCGGTGACGACTGCTTCCGGTAACAGCGCATCGGGGCTGAGATTTGACTGATCGTCCTGGCATGCGAAGAAGCGCACCAGTGGACGCCGCCGGCCGGTGGCGCGGTCGCGCAGGGCGCCGGCGAGCATGGGGTAGGCTGCTTCGAGCGCACCAAGCACGGCGGCGAGCGTGATCGGGCCGGCGATGTCGAGTTCGATCTCGGCACCGCTGCGCGCCAGCGTGTAGAGCGAATACGGCAGAACGACGTGAACTGTGGCCATGATCAGGGCAGCGTCTGCACGCTGACAGAGAGCACGGCCGGCAGGTCGCGCACGATCGCCTGCCAGTGGTCGCCCGCGTCCGACGAGACGTAGACCTGACCGCCAGTGGTGCCGAAGTACACGCCGCAGGGGTCAAGACTGTCGACTGCCATGGCGTCGCGCAGTACGTTCACATAGCAGTGTTCCTGCGGCAGGCCATCGGTCAGCGCGTCCCAGGCGTTGCCGCCCGCCCGGCTGCGATATACGCGCAGCTTGCCCTCGGGCGGGTAGTGTTCGGAATCGCTCTGGATCGGCACGACGTAGACGGTGTCGGGTTCGTGCGCATGCACCGCCATGGCGAAGCCGAAATCACTGGGCAGGTTGCCGCTGACTTCGAACCACGCATCGCCGGCATCGTCGCTGCGCATTACGTCCCAGTGCTTCTGCATGAACAGTGTGTTCGGCCGCGCCGGATGCATCGCGATGCGGTGCACGCAGTGACCGACTTCAGCTTCCGGGTCTGGGATGTATTGCGAATGCAGGCCGCGATTGATGCTCCGCCACGATGCGCCGCCGTCGTCGCTGCGAAACGCGCCGGCCGCCGAGATCGCCACATACATCCGCGCCGGGTTCTCCGGATCGAGCAGGATGGTGTGCAGGCACATGCCGCCGGCGCCCGGCATCCATTTCGCGCCCTGTTGTTCACGCAACGCGGGCAGTTCCTGCCAGGTAAGGCCGCCGTCGGTCGAGCGGAACAGCGCAGCGTCCTCGACGCCGGCATAGACCGTGTCCGGGTCGGTCGGTGACGGCTCCAGGTGCCACACGCGCTTGAACTCCCAGGGTTTCGACGTGCCGTCGTAATGCAGATGCATGCCGGGATCACCGAAGTAGCGGAAATCGTTGCCAACCGGGTTCCAGGTCACGCCACCGTCGTCAGAGCGCTGAATAACCTGGCCGAACCAACTGCTGCTCTGCGAGGCATAGAGCCGGTCAGGGTTGGCCGGCGAGCCTGCGATGTGGAAGATTTCCCAGCCGCCAAAATGCGGCCCGCTCACCTGCCAGTCGCGGCGGGCAGCGTCGGATGTGAGGATAAACGCGCCCTTGCGCGTTCCCACCAGGACACGGATGTGAGGCATCTTGCTCTCCTTGTTGAATCAGCGCGCCGCCAGGTGGCGCGCGAAGTGATCGAGAATGGCTTGCCAGCCTGTACGCTGGTCCGCTTGTTTGCCAGCAAACTCAGCCACGGCGTGCGGCCTCGATTGTGGCGATGTCGATCTTCCGCATCGTCATCATCGAGTCAAACGCGCGTTTGGCGGCAGCCGGATCGGGATCGGCAATCGCATCCAACAGTACGCGCGGCGTGATCTGCCAGGACACGCCCCATTTGTCTTTGCACCAGCCGCATTCACTATCCTGGCCGCCATTGCTGACGATTGCATTCCAGTAGCGATCCGTTTCCGCCTGGTCATCGGTTGCAACTTGAAATGAAAACGCTTCGCTGTGACTGAACATCGGGCCGCCGTTGAGCCCGATGCAGGGAATGCCCATCACCGTGAAACTGACCGTCAACACATCCTCCACCTTCCCGGAGGGGTAGTCTCCCGGTGCGCGATACACCGCGTCGACCGAAGAGTCAGGAAATGTAGCGGCGTAAAACCGTGCCGCTTCTTCCGCGGTTCCATCGAACCAAAGGCAAATCGTGTTCTTGGCGATATTTGTCATGTCATTTCTCCAGGTTTCACTGCACGGTCGATGGCGAAGTGTGTGGCGCACGCCGAATGTATCCAAGGGTGAATCAGCGAATGTAGGTTGGGCAGAGGAACGAAACCCAACCTACCACTACGGCAGTCGATGCGCACGGCGCACCCTGCAAAATCAATGGGCTGTACGAATCAGCTCAGACACCTGCGCAACCCAGCTTAGAAGCGGCCAGGATTTCTTCCGGGCTCACGTCGCGGATGTGCGTGGCGATGGACCATATATGCCCAAATGGATCGCGCACCTGACCATAGCGGTCGCCCCAGAACATGTCGGTGGCAGGCATCGTCAGCGTGGCGCCGGCCTTGACCGCCTGCGCCAGGGCTGCATCGGCATCCGCGACATAGAGATGCAGTGTGACGGGGGTGCCGCCAAGAGCGAGCGGCGAATTCATCTGCCAGTCGGGGTTTTCGTCAACCAGCATCAGCGACGAATCGCCGATTTGCATCATGCCGTGCATGAGTTTGCCGTCGGGTCCGGGCAGGCGACCCAGGTCGACGGCACCGAAGGCACGGATATAGAAGTCCATCGCTGCGTTGGCGTCGCGGCAGACGATATGCGGGGTAAGGCTGTGCATGCCTTCCGGGATGGCGGAAACGGTGTTGTTCATGGTCAGTATCTCCTTGAATGAACGAAGAATAATCGACAGTACAACTCAAACAATGTTGTGCTTGCGTTCGAACGTTACTGTAGGTGCGAGGGGTATTGGCGATGATGATCATGTATTGCATGAACGCCAGCATCCAAAAAATGCAATCACCGGAGGATCTCCGGTGCTGACTCCACGACTATTCAACCTCGCCGGAGTGATCCGCTCTCCCTACTTTAGGGAGAGCCGCGGCGGCGAGTCCCTGCGCAGGAAGTGGAAGCCCGAATGAGCGTACTACCGAGTTCGACGAATTACCCACCGCCGCCCGCCCGCTAGAGGCGCTGCAGTCTGGCGGGCGGCCGTGGATAACTCTGCGTCGCACGCTGATCCAACGTCGCCGGTACACCCGCCGTTACGCAGTCACGATTGCCACCACAGTTTTGTAGGTTGGGCTGACGTCAGGAAGCCCAACAGCCTTGTGCGGTCGCTCAGGTTGGGCTTCCATTCGTCAGCCAAACCGACGAAGTTACGCAGATCAGGAATTCTGAGGTTAGTGATTGGATTCCCGCATTGGATCAGTCCCCTCTATCAGTTCTCTTAATCCAGATAACCGCCATGCTTCAGGAACAGGCGCTTTGCCCGCAGCAGGTTCAACCATTGCCGGATGGCACTTGCTGCGAGCAGAAGAAGGCCGGCGATGCTGACATAGCGGTTGACTGGCGCGGGTAGAAAGGGAGCCGGCAACAGCAGCGCCAGACTGGCCAGATGTAGCCGGAAGTGAATGCGCGCCAGGTTGTCCGGAATCATCTGCTTCATGTTCGGAATGCTGCCGACTTTGGCATGGGTCTGGGTCTTGAGATGGAACCAGGCCAGAAAGGGCACGATCTTGTACAACATGCCGCTCACCACCGAAGCCACGAAACCCAGCATGAAGGCGATGCCGAGACTGATTTCGGCGGCTTCCGTCCAAACATCCGGTAGCCAATGCAAAACCGGAAAAAACAGCGCGCTGAAGATCAGGCAAGCCATGCCGAAGCGCCAGAAGTTCAGTGTGATATCCGGCACCTTGCGGCGTCTGCCGGCTTGCAGCCGCAGGGTTACGCCGGCGAACACGAGGCAGCCGGCGCATAGCAGCAAGGTGCCGAGCAGGCCGATGCTGGCCATCGATTCAATCTGCGCCGCCACGGAATACAACAGCAGGCCGACGAACAGGGCCCAGGTCAGTCCGCGCGTCAGCCAAAGCGGATAAGGCCGCGTGATCTGCAACATCGGTACGACTTGATAAGCGATGCCGATGATCAGAATCAAAACCCAGCCGATCAGGCCCCAGGTGGCGTGCAGGGTGGTCAGTTCGGCGATTGACGAGACTGGCCACAGGCTGGAAAAAGCGCCGGCCAGTACGATGCCGAGCAACAGCGTGATGACCAACGCCAGCGCGGCCTGGCGAATCGGCCAGGCGACCAGAGGCGCGGCGGTTTTTACCAGGCTGATGCTGATGGCGATGCTGAATGGAATCAGACCGGCGGCGAGAATCCACATGCCGGCATAGAGCCAGAGCGGCTCGGCAAGCAGGAAACCGAGCACCAGGCTGGGCGTGCCGACACTCAAGCCAAGCAGGCCAAGCCAGCCGATCAGGCGCACCGCCGGCACCGGCGTGCCAAGCACCACCGGCAACATTTGCAACAAGGAACCCAGCATCACCATGGCGAGGTAGCCCAGGGTGATTAGATGCGTCAGCGCCAGACTGACCGGCGACCAGCGCGTGATGAGCCAATCCGGCCGAAAGATGCCGAGACCGGCGGCAACCAGCATGAACAGCGGGGCGACCAGAAAATATCGCAGCGGTGCGCCGAACGGTGGTCCCTGATCATAGGACAGGCCGGATTCAGCCATCGTTTTTCAGATTGGCCGGCGACGTGCCTCGCTCGATGGTGATTTCGTAGCAGTCATCCTCGATCAACCGGGCGCGGTGGCTGAAGCCCCGGAGTTTCAACTCGCTATACAGCGGTATCGGTTCACGATGAATCAGGAAATGAATCCCCTGGTCGGGGCGCAGACTATTGAGTGCGTTCAGGACGCGCTCCATCGGCTCGGGCGGTTCCAGCCAGCGGGCATCAACCACCACCCAGCGGTCAGGCATGGTTTTCGAACTGGCAGCGTCGGTCATGCCGTCAGCGCTTCCATTTCGCGCACCATCACGCTGGCGCCATCGGCCAGCGCCTGGTCGGCCATCGGGTAAAGAATCTGTTCTTCCTTCATGTTGTGCTGGCGCAGCAGCATCAGCATGGTTTCCGCCAGACCCAGGTAGGCATCGGCATCCTGCTCGGTTAGCGCTTGTTCCATACCTTGCAGGGTTTCCCGCATTTCCACATGTTCGCCGCGCATGATGGCGGTGGGGCCGTGGCCCATACCGGTTCGCTCTTCGAAGGCGGGGAAAAGGATGCTTTCCTCGCGCGTGAAGTGAAGCAGTGTGGCGGCAGCGAAGGACTCGAATTGAGTCATCGCGGCTGGCCAGTCATCGGTGGCAACGGCGTTTTCGGCATCCGCGAACAGGTCGTCGCAATGATGATGGTCAGCGGTCAGGTAATGGCTGATGTTGTGGCTGATGTTGTGGCTGATGTCGTGCATGGTGTTCTTCCGCGTTGATCGTGCTTAATCTTTCAGCGCCAATCGGCGCAGCGCCAGCACCAGATGTCCGAGTCCGGCAGGCATCCTGGCGGCGGCTGTTTCGAGTTCGACGGCATCGAGCATGTTTTTCACCGTCAAGCCGAGGTCGGTATCGCCTTCGATCAGCAGTTTGCGGTTGAAGAACAGCGTGTCCGGATCTTCCAGACGCAGCGCCAGACGCGCGAAATCGGCGCTGCTCGCGGTGAACGTGACATCGGCGCGGGAGCGGCGCTCAGAACGGAAGCCATCGGCATGCAGTGTGAAAAACAATTGCAGGCCGATATCGCTGACCTGGACGCAGAAGTGGCGACCATGCACATGTGACCAATCCAGCTCGCGCAGCGACGGCCAGGCGGCCAGGTTGGCGGCGAAGGCAAAAGCGCGCGAGGTCGGCGGTGTCAGCGGCCAGGCCGGCAGGGCCGCAGTCAGGCGCAGCAATGGCTTGGGCAGGGCGGGTAAATGCAGTGTCGGCAACATCATGCGGGTTCTCCTTCGGTGATGGGGTTGTTGACTGGGTGAAAGGCCATGCCGGCTTCGCCCAGCCAGTAGCCGTCACACGGCGCGGCGGGCATGAAACGATCGAGTTGGGCGGGGGCTTGCGCCGGTTTGATGTCGCCATCGGCAAGGGCGCGGAAGATGTTGACCACGCGGTGCATGTTGCGTGCTTGCGGTGACAGGCGCAGCACGTCGATGCCGGCTGCTGCCAGTTCGTCGAACCGATGCGCCAGGCTCATCACCTTGGCGGACTGGGTCTGGATGCCGTTGATGGCGAGAAAGTCTTCGCCTTCGCGCGAAGCCAGTACCAGGCCGTCGGGATGATCGAGACAGCGGAACTGGCAATCGTCCTTCTGCAGGTTGTAATGCCGGGCGGTGAAACAGCGCGCCGAAAAAGCCAGCGGCAAGCGGCCGTAGCCGAACAGTTCGGTTTCCAGGCGGATTGCTTCAGGTAATGCGGCCTGCATTTGCTGGTTCATTTGCCAGATCATCTCGCGCGGCATTTCCACTGGTGGCACCCAGCGCGTTGCGCCCATATCGGCCAGCATTGCCAGCGTGTCCGGGTTGTAGGCATTCAGCGTCGGGCCGGCGACGAAAGGTTGCTTCGCCTCCGCCAGCAGGCGTACCGCGCCCCATTCATTGGCCTCAACCTTGAATCTTCCATCCGCGATCAGCTTGCGCAGCGCCTTCAGGTCGGATTCGGATTCGATCAGCGTCTGGCTGGACAGCACCACTTCCTTGCCGGCGGCGCTCAGTTTTTCCGCAATTTCCAGATAGTCCGGCAAGCGCAGCAGGTGTCGCCGCGAGCACACCGTTTCGCCCAGATAAACGATATCCAGCGGCCATTCGGCGGCTTGTTGGTAGAAGGCGAGAGTGTCTTCGCGCGACCAGTAGTAGAGGAGAGGGCCGAGGGAGAGTTTCATTTTAGGGGCAAGGGGACATGGTTCATGGTTCATGGTTCATGGGGCAAGGTTCAAGGGGGGATGGGGTTGCCTTGCACCATGTCCCTTGAACCTTGCAACTGCTTCACTTCCATGGCCGGTAATACGCACCTAGCGTATTCATGCTGCCTTCCGACACCTTGGCCAGTGCCGTTTGCCAGGCCGGCAGCGGTTTGAACGTGGTGCGGTCTTTCTTCACCGCGTCGATTGCTGCGCGCCAGACCTGGGTGACCTGCGCGACATAGGCCGGGCTGCGCTGGCGGCCTTCGATCTTGATTGCGGCGATGCCCAGCCGGGCCATTTCCGGCAGCATGTCCATCGAATTCAGACTGGTCGGTTCTTCCAGCGCGTAATAGGTTTCGCCCTGGACTTCGAAGCGGCCCTTGCACAGCGTTGGGTAGCCGGCTTTTTCGTTATCGGCATAGCGGTCGATCAGCACGCCGTTGAGGCGGGTTTCCATACCTTTCGGGGTCTGTTCCCAGCGCACCGCGTGGCCGGGCGAGCAGGCGCCAAACGTGTTGGGCGAATCGCCACAGGCGTAGGACGACAGCAGACAACGGCCTTCGACCATGACACACAAGCCACCGAAGCCGAACAGCTCGATTTCCGTGTCGGTGTTTTCGATGACGTTTTCCACTTGCGCCAGCGACAGCACGCGCGGCAGCACGGCGCGCTGGATGCCGAAGCGTTCGCGGTAGAAATTGACCGCTTCGTAGCTGGTGGCGGAACCCTGCACTGACAGATGCAGACGCAACTGCGGGTGGGTTTTGCGGGCATAGGCCATCAAGCCGGGGTCGGCCAGGATGATCGCATCGACGCCGAGGGTGGCGGCGGTATCCACCGCCTTGTGCCAGCGCGGCAATGTGGCCGGTTGCGGGTAGGTATTCAGCGCCATCAACACCTTGCGGCGTTTACCTTGGGCGTAGCGTATGCCTTCGACGAGCGACTTTTCATCGAAATTCAAGCCGGAAAAGTTGCGCGCGTTGGTGTTGTCCTTGAGGCCAAGATAAACGCCATCGGCGCCGTTATCGACAGCGGCTTTCAGCGCCGGCAGGCTGCCGGCGGGGCAAATCAGTTCAAGCAGAGGTGGGTTGGGCATCGCGTCAATTGGAATGGTTGCAGGCGTTAAACATACCTTCTTGTCTTTTATTGTGCCGAAAATCACATTCACTTGGCTATCAATACGGTGACGCTCAACGCCTGGCTGAAACAGCAGATCAGGCTTTCACAATGAAATCGATCATCACGCCTTCTTCGCTTTGTTCAAGATATTTGATCTCGATCTTGTCGCCATAGCGGGCTTGCATCTGCTGCAGCAGCGGAATCGGGTTGTGGTCGTTGACGAAGCGCATGCGCTCGCCCGGTTGTAGTGAATCGAGCGCGCCGAAGATCGCGGCGTGGCGAAAGCGCTTGGCAATGCCGCGCGCGTCGAAGCCGTAGATGCTGTCGGACCGGTCATGGTTGTGGACGATGGGTTGGACGGGAATGGTGATGTTCATGCTGGTAACTCTCAGGTGATTGGGGTGGGTGAATACTTGATTGATCTGCTTGGGTTTGCCTTGACAAATGTCAGTGCTCACCCTTGGTCTTGCGTACGCCGGCAACCCGGTTGCCCTGTTTTTGCGGGCCGCCCATCGGGAAGATGTCGTGCAGATAGCGGCTGTTCCCTTTCTCCGGGGCCCATATTTCGCGGAAGTGCATGACCATGTCGCGCACTTGCGCCTGCACGCCGTGTTCCTCGTAGTAGGTACGGATGAAGCGGATCACTTGCCAGTGTTCATCGGTCAGCGTCAGACCTTCCTTCTCTGCCTGGACACGGGCGAAGCTTTCGCTCCAGGCATCCATGTCGAGGATGTAGCCTTCGGGGTCGGTCAGCACTTCCTGGCCATCTACCATCAGCTTGCAGGTGTAGATGGAGTACGGACTGGTGCTGTCGATGGCATCTTTCCGATAGTTGATCTTGGGCATGTGGCTTGTGGATGACATGTTGACCTCCGTCTTCAACAACTTATTGGTCCCATAAAATGACCGCCGCGAAACTCCCGCACTTGAGCATGCACTTGGAGATAAATGCGGAATTGATGATGCTCGCGGCGGCGTAAAACTGGTTTGACAAAAGTCAGTTTGGCGTCTCCGCAAGGCGATTCTGCAGTTGTTGGAAATGACCGGCGAATTCGAAGTCGTCGGCGAGGCTTCATCCGGCCGCGAAGGCCTGGAACGGGCACAAACCGACATGGTCCCGCTCGATCTGGGGCGTGGCGAAGTCGGGAGCCTTATTTCGTCGATAATCGAAAACGGTTCTTTAATTTCCGACATGTGATGTGCATCAAGTAAACCCAGCAAATCTTCGAATGTTTCTTACCTCCCGGACCAGTGGTGCGCGGCTGACGGAAATTCCGTTGCACTTGGAAAAAGGCACAGAGCTGGATTGGGCTGCCATCGTTGTCGATCCTCATCGCACCTTTCAGGTCATAGAGGGCTTCGGAGGCGCCTTTACCGAGGCGGCTGCGGTGACCTGGCAGGGGTTGAGTTCTGTTCGGCGCAGGGAGGTATTGCATGCCTATTTTGATCGCGTGACAGGGCATGGCTATTCACTGTGTCGGGTGCATATGAATAGCTGCGATTTCGCTCTCGGTAACTATTCGCATGTCGAGTCACCCGGTGACGTCGAGCTGCAATCTTTCAGCATTGTGCGTGACCGCCAGGCGCTATTGCCCCTGATCAAGGAAGCGCAGAGTGTGGCGGGAAGGGGGCTCAGAATCCTGGTGTCGCCTTGGAGTCCGCCGGCGTGGATGAAGAGCAACGGTGAGATGAACCACGGAGGACATTTGCTGCCCGAGTACCGGACTGCCTGGGCGCGCTGCTATGTGCGCTTCATCGAGGAGTATGCAAAGGAAGGTGTGCCGGTTTGGGGGGTGTCGGTCCAGAACGAACCGGCGGCGAACCAGATCTGGGATTCTTGCCTTTACAGCGCTGAGGAGGAACGAGATTTCGTCCGCGACTTTCTCGGTCCAGAACTGCAGCGGGCCGGGCTCGGCCATGTCCGCATCGTTGTCTGGGACCACAACCGAGACCTTATGATTGACCGCGCCAACACCATATACAGCGATCCCGAGGCCGCGAAGTACGTCTGGGGGCTGGGTTTCCACTGGTATGGAGCGGACTGTTTCGACCACGTCCAGCAAGTACATGATGCCTGGCCCGACAAGCAGTTGCTGTTCACCGAGGGTTGCCAGGAAGGCGGGCCGCACATAGGCTCATTTGATCTGGGTGAACGCTATGCGCGCTCCCTGATCAACGACCTCAACCGCTGGACGGTTGGCTGGATCGACTGGAACCTGCTGCTTAACGAACAGGGCGGCCCCAACCACGTCGGAAACTTTTGCAGCGCACCGATCCTGGCGGACCGGGAACATGACGCATTGCTGTATCAGAGTTCCTATTTCTACCTGGGACACTTCAGCCGCTTCATCAAACCCGGAGCGCGGCGGGTAGGTTGCGAAGTCGGCTGCCCGGAGCTGGAGGCAACAGCCTTTGTGAACCCGGATGGCTGGGTTGCTACCGTGGTCATGAATCGAACAGAAGCGAGCATCGGCTTTGTGTTGCAAGTCGGCGACAGCCGGGTGGATACCGGCCTGCCACCCCGCTCGATTGCGACTTACCTGACCCGTTAGCGCGTACTCAGTTAAGAACGATCAGCAGGCTGGCCAGCCTGCCCTCGCGCAGGTCCAGGGCCAGTCCCTGCGGCAGCCAACGGCCGGCATGGGACACCCGCCGGCCATCCGGGTAGCGCAGCTCGAACGCCGCCGGCGCCACCGCGCCGGGTCCGAAGGTGGCGCGGCGGGCGGGGTTTTCGTAGACGATCCAGGTCTGGCCGAACAGCTTGAGGCCGAAGCTGTTGGCGTTGAAGCCGCTGCTGGGGGCCGTGGTGAACAGCCAGTCGGCCAGGATGGGGCAGGGCTCAAAACGAAGTTCGCCGTCAACCAGGCGAAATGGTGTGGCACCCAGGCCCATGTGCAGCGCCATGCTGATCCATTCGGCGGTGGCGCCGCTGAGTCGTGCCACGAAACCGGCGCCATGAACCTTGGCATCGGGGAAGCGGCTGCTGGCGATGAAAGAGGAGTTCTCCAGCGGTGAGCGGCCGTAGATCTCGGGATTCTGGAACGCCACCAGGCCACGCCGCAGGTCTTCGAAAAACGCAGCAGCCAGGCCATGGCGCAAAGTTTCCAGCAGGAATTTGTAGTGCATGTGCAGGAAGATGGATTCGTTCTCCAGCCAGCCCGGTGCGAAGATCCGGCTGCGGCCGATCTCGAAGCTTTCCTGGTCGAGGGGGCTGTTGACTCGATACATGCCGAGTTTCGCGTCGTACAGCGAAGACTGGCGCACCGCGCGGTAGATTGCCGCCGCCCGGTCGGGGTCGTCGCTGTCGCGTAGCGCGTGGACCGCTCCTTCCAGGAAGGGTGCGACCGGCTTTTGCGCGAAGCGGGTGACCTGCACATGCACCGCCGCCTCGCCATCCTCGGGTTCCGGCCTGGGCAGTTGCGGCAGGATTTCGAACTCGACGGCCTCGTGAATGTAGTAACTGATCGGCAGTCCATCGCCGGTAATGGCCAGCGTTAGACCGCGCACCAGAACGGCATCGGTCGCATCCAGGAAGGCCAGCAGTTCGCCTCTCTCAAGGTGCGTTTCCGCGCCATCCACCCCCAGCCGGGTTTGCGACCGGAACGCCTCGCGCTTTGCCGCCAGTTGCTGCCAGGCAGGAAAGAAGTCGCCGGTGTCGGCGTTTGCCAGGATTTCGCTGACCGCGCTGACCAGTTGTCCGACCTCGACCGGCAACGCCAGCGGGGATGCCGCAAGATTGCGTTTGACGAAGGCTATCCCGCGACGCAGGGCGTAGGCCTCGTGGGTGGCAGAGCCGAACAAGCCGGGCAGGCCGTTGAGAGCGTCGCACCAGCCTGGTTTGTCCGCTTCCATCTCCAGGCCGATGCCGAACGGGTCGAGCAGGCTGGCCTTGATCGCCAGCAGGTTGATCAGTTTGGCCAGCAGCGTGGTGCGGTAGATCGGTCCGCTGCCGTGTCCGCAACGCATGGTGTGCGGCGCTTCCCTGCGCCGGGCGATGCGCCGCGTCTTTTCGACGTCCTTCAGCACGGCGTTCAGTTGCCGGATGGTGCCGTCTCCGCGCAACACGTATTTGCTTGAACGCGGCTGCACCACATGGTCGTTGTCGAAGTAGGTGTAGTCGCGCCGTTCAATCAACAGCGTCTGCAGCCGGTCCGGATAGAGGGCGGCGTAGCTGTCGAGGAGGTCGAGGTTGTAGATCCAGTGATCGACCCAGTAGCCCTCACCGTGGCTGGCGTCCTGAACCAACTCGGCGAGGCCGAGTATTCGATCGAACAGCGCATCGGCGGCATCCGCATTGATACCCGATTCGATCAGCGTCTGCAGCAGTCGGCCGGGGCTGAATGGACTTTGCCAGGCCGTGGCGTCGGCCTCGGGCCACATTTGCTGCAACGTATCCTCCTGCGCCGGAGGAATGCAAAATTTCTCCGGCATAACGACCAGGGGGTTGTTGCCGTCGAGTTGGATCAGGTTGAAGAAGGTTGCGATGTTGGCGCTGTCGATGCCGGGGAAGAAGAAATTCTCCGAGCGCCGATTCTGGTTCACGTCGCGGAAGTTGCCGCTGCCCTGGGACCAGTAGGTGGGCGCGACCTGGAAGAAGTTGTAGTCGCGCTCCAGGTCGCCATGCTTGCGGGTGTAGGCGTGGAACACACGGGGGCCGCGCGGGCCCGCGATGGTGACCGGTTGTCCGCCGCGCAGGCTGTTGTCGAGAAAAGCCTGGCGGGTATAGGGGCCCAGCTGTTCCGGGCCGGCGAGCAGGTCGAAGTGCCCGCTCAGATTGGCGATGAGCGCGTGGTTCTCTCTGCGCTTGCGTTCGCTATAACCGGTCTCGTCGATGATGCGCTGACGCAAGGCGCGTACGCTTTCCCAGCTTGCTGCCTGGCCGAAATAGGAATCCCAACCGGTTTCTGACCCTGCTTCCAGATCCAGTTTCAGTTGCGCGAAGGCACAGCCGGTTAGCGTGTCGTGCCGCCCCTGCAACGGGTCGATGCGTTCGTCGTGCAGAAAGGCCAGCGGGGTGCGCAGACTGGTATCGCTGCCGAACACCAGATCAGGGTCGGCGATCTGCGCGACGGGGTGTCCCTGCTGAAGTGTGAAGGCGAAGAAGCCGCCGTCGATCCAGGTGACTTCCGGCTTGTCCGAAGGCGCTACCTTGAGTTTGTAGAAGGGCAGGGCTGTATCCACATGGCGGATCTCGGCGAATGCCTGCATGGTGTGTGACATCTGCTTGAGTAACAGTTCATCCAGGCCGAATGGAACCACCCGCGGCAGGCCGTCGAGCACTTCCCCGCACAACCTGGATGCGCCAACGTTGCTGACTGTGACCCGGCGTATCAGCACCGGCAGGGGTTCGTTCGGCAGCGTGAAATATGCCACGCGAATACGCAGACCCAGAGCGGCGTGGCTCTCCTCGATTTCGATTTCCTCCGGGCGCACCGTCAGTCGCTGGGCCACACCCGCTTCCGGACAGGTATGGAATGGCTCGTAAAGTGTGGGGCCGAGCTTGAAGAAGCTGCGGAAGCCATGCAGGGGAGTGAGTGCATAGGCCTGGTCGGCAGGATGAAATTCCAGCATCGCCCCGTTGCGGTCGCCTGTGCCGAAGCTGGCGATGCCCTGGCCGCGGTTGCAATAAAACACCCACAAGGGCTTGCCGTGCGCACCGGCGATGCCGGGCAGAAAGCCGGAAAACGGGCGTGCCGCGTTGAAATCGAGCAGTTCGAAGCCTTCGGCTTCCTGTCTGGTCGGGGTATTCATGGCAATCCTTCAGGTTGCGAGGCGGGCCAGCATCGGCGGTGTCACCAGCGTGATGCCACTTTCTGTGCGAAAGAAACGTTCGGCATCGGCTTGGGCGTCTTCACCGATCACCATGCCGTCAGGGATTGTGCAGCCGCGGTCCACCACCACCCGTTTGAGCCGTGCGCCACGGCCTACCGTTACTTGAGGCAACAGTACAGACCACTCGACGTTGGCGTAGGAGTGCACGCGGACGTTGGTGTAGAGCACCGAGCGTAGCAGTGAGCCGGAGATGAGGTTGCCGCCGGAAACCAGGGATTCAATGGCCATGCCTCGCCTGTCACCCTGGTTGTGGATGAACTTGGCCGGGGCAAGTTGCTGCTGGAAGGTGTGGATCGGCCAGCGGTTGTTGTAGAGGTTGAGTCGCGGCGTGGTGGCGGTGAGGTCGATGTTGGCATCCCAGTAGGAGTCGATGGTGCCGACGTCGCGCCAGTAGGGGGGTTCCTTGGGTTGCGTGGTCACGCAACTGAGCTTGAACGGGTGCGCGACCGCGCAGCCGTTGCGCACCGCGCGGGGAATAATGTCCTTGCCGAAGTCGTGGCTGGAGGTGGCATCGGTCATGTCACGGGCCAGTTCGGCATAAAGGTATTGGGCATTGAAGATATAGACACCCATGCTGGCCAGCGACACCTCCGGCTTGCCCGGCATGGTCGGCGGCTCGGCCGGCTTCTCGACGAAGTCGGTAATTTGCCAATTCGTGTCGACGGACATGACGCCAAAGCCCTTGGCTTCCTCGCGACTGACCTCGATACAGGCCACGCTGCATTCACGACCCTTGGCGACATGGTCGGCCAGCATCAGCGCGTAATTCATCTTGTAGATGTGGTCACCGGCCAGCACCACCACGAAATCGGCATCGTAGTCGTCGAGGATGTCCTGGTTCTGGGAGATGGCATCGGCGGTGCCGCGATACCAGGTCTCCTCGTCAATGCGCTGCTGTGCGGGCAGCAGATCGACGAACTCGTTTATCTCGCTGTTGAGGAAGGCCCAGCCGCGCTGCAGGTGGCGCAGCAAGCTGTGCGACTTGTACTGGGTGATGACGCCAATGCGGCGGATCCCCGAGTTGATGCAGTTGGACAGGGCGAAGTCGATGATGCGGAACTTGCCGCCGAAGTAGACCGCCGGTTTGGCGCGTCGATCGGTGAGTCCATGCAGGCGGCTGCCGCGTCCGCCGGCAAGAACCAGAGCAACGGCGCGTTTGGGTAGATCGAGTTGGTAGGCGAGTTCACCGGACAGCATTTAGCCTCCTAATATGGGGTGTGACGCATGAAGAGTTTGGTTTGCCGTTCGACCGTGTACAGGCCCCAGTGCTTTTCGGGTTCGAGCGGGTCGGGCGAGCCCTTCCAGGGTTCGTCGAAGGCTTCGAACACGAAGGTGAGAATGCCCGCCTGATCGGTCCAGTCGAGCAGGTCGCGCAGGTAAATGGCCTGCAGTTCCTGCGACGTGTTATGCGGCTGGATGCCACGTCCATTGGAATGGGTTGCCCAGCCCGCCTCGCTGATGATGACCGGCTTGCCGGGACAGGCGCGCAGCACGCTGTCGAAATTTGCGCGGGTGTAGTCCAGCGCCTCATGTACTTGTTTGTATTCCCACACCGGATAGGTATGGATTGAGATGAAATCGAGCCCTGCCGCCAGATCGCGCAGCTTGAATTGCCAGGGCACGTAGTTCTCGCAAAAGGTCACCGGCTGTCGCAGCTGGCTTTTGACCCGGCGGACGAACTCGATCATGCGTGGCAGCGACACTAAATGATCGGTCCAGTCGACGGTGCATTCATTGCCAACGGCGACCGCGAATACCAGATCCGCGTAGTGGCTTGCCAAGTTGATCAGGCGGGAGATTTCGGCATCGTTCTCGGCCAGATTAGCCGCAAGCTGTGCTTCGTCATAAGTGCAGCCCCAGGGGCAGCCGAAATTGTTCATTTCGGCACCGAGATAGGCGCCCAGCATGATCTGGAAGTCGAGTCCGTCGCGGCGAATCACCTCCAGCACCCGTTCGGCATGCGGGCTGCAATCGTACAGGCGCAGCAGGCGCCAGTGCGGTTGCAGGATGCGCAGATCCTCGCGAATCTGTTCAAGCGAAGGATAGATTCGCTCCGCCGGGCTCTGGCCGTGGCGGTAGCCCGAATAGCAGATGGCGCGGCCGCTGGGTAACAGGAGGTTCTCGGGCATGGCGCGGTCAAGCAAACTTGGCCTTGCCATCCTTGTCCCAGAGACCCCAATAGGCGCCGACATCACCCTCGGCACCGACCTTCCAGGCTTCGTCGAAGGCAGCGAAATAGAACACTTCGATGTCGTCCTGGCGAGCCCATTTCTGGGTGTCGATGAAATAGCGCATGGCGCCTTCCTCGGACGGGACCGCCGTCTTGAAGGCGCTGCCGCGGTCGGGCCAGCCGGTTTCGCTGATGATCACCCGCTTGCCGCCGGCGACGGCGCGAGTGCGTTCGAACATGGTCTGCATGGCGCGCAGCGCCTGCTCGCGCGGATAACCTTCCCAGAACGGATAGCAGTTGGTCAGGATTACGTCGCAGGCCGCGGTGATGCGCGGATGCTTCTCGAACAGGAAATAGGCATCGACATAGCCGACCGCGACGCCGGGCAGCGCCTGCTTCACATATTCGATCTGCGCCAGCAATTCGTCTTCGCTCAGGTCTTCGCGCAGCAGCACTTCGTTGCCGACGGCAACCAGGTCGGCATGGCCGGCACGGGCGACCGCGATCAGGCCCTCGATCTCGCGCGCGTTGATGGCGCGGTCGGTGCCGAGCCAGGCGCCGACCAGGGTCTTGATGCCGAGTTCGTGGGCGATGCGCGGCGTCTGCTCATGGCCGTCGGTACAGGAGAAGCTGCGGATCCAGCGGGTATGTGGCCGGATGATCTCGAGCCGGGAACGGATCTGCGCCTCGCTGATTTGCGTGCCTGGACGCTGGCCTTCCAGGTAGGGGCTGAAACAGAAACCGTGCACACCGCTGACCAGTTGCGCGCGTAGTTCACTCTGCAGCGTTGAGCGAGCCTGGGGCGACAGCAGGGGCGGCGGCGCGCTGGCCAGCTGTTCGCTGCCGATTGCCGCGGAAGTGGCGCCAGCCTCCGGTCCGGGCTGCGAGGGAGAACGTTTGCCGGTTTCCGGGAGGGTGCCGGGGGTGGTGTCCATGAGGGGCTCCATGAATGGTTGCGGAACAGCTGCGCCGAAGGCTTGCGGCATCAGCACCGGGGTTGAAAGCAGGGAGGTAGGCGGATGCGCCGCTCCGTCGGTTTCGCGCGCTCGGCGGAGGGCGAGGTCGGCGGTCATGCGTCGCACGGTGGGCTCGTCGAGTTCGTAGAACCACAACGCCGCCATGGCGATCACGGCGCCGACGGCAGGGATCACGCTCATCATCAGCATGATGCCGTCCACCGTTTGTGCAGCCTGGGCGAGACCGGCCTGATAGCCGAAGAAAGCCAGCAGCCAGCCGGTGCCGGCGCCGCCGATCGCCCAGCCGAGTTTCTGCGCGAAGGAGGCGGCGGAAAAGGTCAGGCCGGTGGCGCGCCGGCCGTTCTTCCATTCCGAATAGTCGGCGGTGTCGGCATACATCGCCCAGACCAGCGGCGCGGTCGGGGCGGCGACGAAACTGATCACCGTGTTGGCCACCCAGACCAGTGCAATGTTGCTGGGCGGCACAAAGTAAAAGCCGAACGTGAGCAGGGCGGTCAGGCCCATCGACACCATATAGAAATTGCGTTTGCCGAAGCGCTTGGCCAGCGGCGAGGTCAGCATCACGCCGGCGATGAAGGCGGCCGCGCCGGTGGTCATGACCGGCCCGAAATAACTGGCGCCACCGGGCACGACGTTCTCGAAATAGAAGATGGCCACGGTGTTGCGGATATTGGCGTAGGTCAGGGCGGCGATGCCGACCACGCACAGCACCACCCAGGGCCGGTTGGAAAACAGATCCTTGATGTCGTTCTTCAGCGTGGTCTTCTGGCCCGGCTCGGGATGCACCCGCTCCTTGGTGAGAAAAAAGGTCAGGAAGTAGAGCGCGACAGCTACCGTCGCATATATGCCCATGGTCATCTGCCAGCCAGCCGGCGAGTTCTCGCTGCCACCGAAATATTTGGCCATCGGCAGGGCGGTGTTGACGATGATGAACACCGGCAGCAGGGCCATCACGAAGCGATACGAGCTGGCGCTGGTACGGTCCTGGGAGTTGGGCGTTAGGACGCCAAGCAGCGCCGAATAGGGGATGTTGATGGCTGAATAGGCAACCATCATCAGGGACAGCGTGATGAAGGCATAGACGACACGCGAGGTGCCGTCGAAGGACGGCACCGTGAAGGTGGCGACGGCGGTGACCGCCATCGGCAGGGCCATCCAGATCAGGTAGGGGCGGAAGTAGCCCCAGCGCGTATGCGTGCGGTCGGCGAGGGCGCCGATGACCGGGTCGATGAAGGCGTCGGCGATACGCGTGACCAGCAGCATGGTGCCCATGGTGGCGGCACTGAGCAGGAATACGTCGGTGTAGTACTTGGCGATGAAGATGGAGAACATCTGCCAGTAAAGGTTCGACGCCAGATCGCCGAAGCCATAGCCTATCTTTTCGGTGACTGTCAGTTTATGGACAGGATTGTTCATGGTCGCGCCTCGTTTCAATCGCGCTGTTTTTGCCAGGGGAAACGGCCATCGCCTCGCGGCTTGGGTTCGCCATAGCCGCCGACCTTGTCGTAGACGCGCACGTAATCAATGACCAGTTCGGCGGGAAACGGTGTTTCCGGCGGCGGATTGCCTGGAAAGTTGCCGCCCACGGCAACGTTCATGACGATGTAGAACGGCTGGTCGAACGGTGCCGGCCAGGGGTTGAGGTCGGTCGCCTTTTTCGCGGTCACGCCGGCGCCGTCCTTGGTCTTGCTGCAGCTCCACCAGAAGGTCTGGGTAGCCCAGTGCACGCCATCCACCAGCCAGCGAATCTCGCCGGGCTCCCACTCCACCGTGTAGACGTGCCAGTCGCTGACCAGGCTGCCGCCGGGCAGCGGGTAGACGTGGGTGACCAGTTCGCGCTTCGGGTAAGAGGAACCGAAATGAATCGTGCCAAGCACCTCGTGCGGCTTTTCGCCGACGATTTCCATTACGTCGATCTCGCCGGAAGCCGCCCAGCCGCCATAGTGGTCATCCACCGGCAGCAGCCACAACGCGGGCCAGAGTCCCTTGCCCCAAGGCACCTTGGCGCGGAATTCGAACTTGCCGTATTGCTTGCTGAACAGCGGGGTACCGTCGCGTTTGAGGGTCTTGAGTCGGGCCGAGGTATAGCCGCAGCCGTGCAACGATTCCTTGACCGCGCGGAGGGTGAGCAGGCTGTCCTTGACCGAGACGTTGTCGGGCTCGCGCGTGTAGTACTGCAATTCCTCGTTGCCCCAGCCGGGGATCCAGGCGTGGTTCTTGTAGTCGTAGAAACCGTTGCCGATGTCGAAATCCCACTTGTTGGGGTCGATGCGATCGCCTTCGAACTCGTCACTCCAGACCAGCACCCAGTCGCCTGCCTGTTTCTTCCTTGCCATATTTATCACTCCTTATTCGATCAGTCTTCCGTTAGCGTCATAGGGCAACGCCCAGTTGGCATCGGGCAGCAGCCGCACGGACTGGCCTGCTTCACAACGAGGGAGGTTGGCGCCGACCTTGGCATGCAACAGATCACTCACCCCATCGACTCGCAGATGCAGAATCGACACGTCGCCCAGGTGTTCGGCCAGCGCTATGGTGGCTGCGATGCCTTCGCCAGTTGGCGCCAGGTGCAGATGCTCGGGACGCAGGCCGATGCGCGCCGCGTCGGTGCTGGTTTGACTTGTCAGGGCAGTCCACAAGGCTTGATGCGCAATGGCGGCGCCACTTACCGGCGGCCGCTCGATCAGGTTGATGCGTGGTGCGCCGATGAAACCGGCAACGAACACATTGGCGGGTCGGTTGTAGAGTTCAAGCGGCGCCCCCAGTTGCTCGACATGGCCCTGGTTGAACACGGCGATGCGGTCGCCCAGGGTCATCGCCTCGACCTGATCGTGGGTGACGTAGATCATGGTGGTGCCCAGTTCCTTGTGCAGCCGCGACAGCTCGATGCGCATGTTGACGCGCAGGGCGGCATCCAGATTGGACAGCGGCTCGTCGAACAGGAACACCTTGGGCTTCCTGACGATGGCGCGGCCGATGGCCACGCGCTGGCGCTGGCCTCCGGACAGCTCTTTTGGATAACGACCGAGCAACTCGCCCAGGCGCAGCACCTCGGCGGCGCGACCGACCTGCTCGTCGCGCTGCTTGCGCGCTACGCCGGCCATTTTCAGGGCAAAACCCATGTTCTCGGCGACAGTCATGTGCGGATACAGCGCATAGCTCTGGAACACCATGGCTGCGCCGCGGTCGGCCGGACGCTGGTCGTTGGCGCGGATGCCGTCGATCAAAAGATCACCGGCGGTGATGGTTTCGAGGCCGGCGATCATGCGCAACAGGGTCGATTTACCACAGCCGGAAGGGCCGACGAAAACCATGAATTCACCTTCCTGCACCGCAAGGTCGATGCCCTTGATGACGTCCACCGTGGCATAGCTTTTGCGGATGCCGCGCAGCGTTACCTGTCCCATCTCATGCCCTTTCCAAGCTGACCAGGCCTGGCATTTGCTTCGCTTTCTGCTGGCGCAGGAACTCGCGATACCATAGAGCGCTGTCCTTGAGTGTGCGCTGCTGCGTGGCGTAATCGACATGCACAATGCCGAAGCGCTTGGCGTAGCCGGAGGCCCATTCGAAGTTGTCGAGCAGGCTCCAGACCATGTAACCCTGCATGCGCACACCCTGGCGCATGGCGTCGGCAACGGCGGCGATGTGGCGGGAGATGTAGTCGCGGCGTAGATCGTCATGGACCTGGCCCGCTAGCAGTTGATCCTTGAAGGCGGCGCCGTTCTCGGTGATGTACATGGGCGGCAGCGCGTAGTCGTGATCGAGCCGCAGCAACAGCTCGGTGAGACCTTGCGGATAAACTTCCCAGCCCATGTCGGTGACCGGCTTGCCGTGCGCGTGTGGATCCCAGTGGCCGGCGGCGCTGGCCACCCGCCGCGAGTAGTAATTGACGCCAAGAAAATCCATTGGGGTGGCGATATCGCGCAGGTCGCCCGCCTCCATCCTGGGGGCATCGCGGCCGAGAAATTCGAGTATGTCCGCGGGATAAGCCTGCTTGAACAGCGGGTCCATATACCAGCGCACCAGACGGCCATCCTTGAGCCGGGCAATGGCCTGGTCTTCGGCTGACTGCGTGGCCGCGACCACCGGCGCCAGGTTGAGGACGATGCCGAGTCGGCTGGTGCAGCCTTGCGCGCGGAGCGCCTGCAGGGCAAGGCCATGGCTGAGCAACAGGTGATGCGAGACCTGGGTGGCGACGGCTCTATCCTTGATGCCCGGCGCGAACTCTCCGGTTTCGTGACCCAGGCAGGCCATCACCCAGGGCTCGTTGTGGGTGGTGATGGCGGTGATGCGGTCGCCCAGGCGCGCCGCCACCTGCGTGGCGTAGTCAACGAAGCGATACACGGTGTCGCGGTTGCCCCAGCCGCCTGAGGCCTGCAGGGCAGCCGGCAGATCCCAGTGATTGAGGGTCAGGTAGGGCTTGATGCCGCGTGCTAGCAGTCCGTCAACCAGGCGTTCGTAGAAAGCCAGGCCTGGCTCATTCCAGGCGCCGACGCCGTGCGGCTGGACCCGCGGCCAGGACACTGAGAAGCGATAGGCATCGACCCCCAGGCTGGCGATCAGGTCGAGGTCGGCATCCAGGCGATGGTAATGATCGCAGGCGACATCGCCAGTGCTGTGATCGGCAATAACTCCGGGTTTCCGGCAAAACTCGTCCCAGATGGACGGGCCCTTGCCGTCTTCTCTGGCTGCGCCCTCGATCTGGAACGCACTGGTGGCCACGCCCCAGACGAAGTCGGCGGGGAATTCGGGCAGCAAATCGTTTGGCGGGGGGGCGTTCATGCGGGCTCGGTTCGGAGAGGTTTCATGGTTGCATCACTTCACCGCCCCGGTGGTCAGGCCGGAGATGAGTTGGCGCGAGGAGAGGATGAACAGGATGATCAGCGGCAGGGTGGCGATGGCGGAACCAGCCATCAGCGCACCCCACTCGGTGTTGACCGGGCTTTGCAGACTGCGCAGAGCGAGTGGCAGGGTGTACATCTCCGGCGAGCGCATCACGATCAGGGGACCGATGAAGTTGTTCCAGGAGGCAATGAAGGTGATCAAGCCCAGGGTGCCCAGCGCCGGCTTGAGCAAGGGCAGAACGATGCGCGTATAGATACCGATCTCGCCGCAGCCGTCCATGCGCGCTGCCTCGATCAGATCCCTGGGGATGGAGGCGGCGACGAACTGGCGCATCAGGAAAATGCCGAAGGCGCTGGCCGCGCCGGGGATGTAAAGCGCGCGCGGCTGGTCGATCCAGCCCAGCACGTCCATGATCATGAAGGTGGGGATCATGTTCATGAAGGAAGGCAGCAGCAGGGTGGCCATGACCAGACCGAACAGCAGCTTCTTGAAACGGAACTCGAACAGGGCGAAGGCATAGCCGCCCAGCGAGCAGAACAGCAGGGTCAAGGCTGTCGAGGCCAGCGCCACGTAAAGGCTCCAGCCCAGATTGCGCCAGAACGGGATGCGCTCGGTGAGGATGGTCAGATTGGTCAGGAAGTCGTCGCCGAAGAACAGCGGCGGCGGCAGGCTGAAGATTTCGGTGCGCGAATGGGTGGCAAACACGAACATGAAGTAGAACGGAGCCAGCATGATCAGCGCGCCAACGCCGACCAGCAGGTAGGCGGCCCAGGGGGCAAGACGGTCGGCCTGAATCTTCATGCTCATGCCGAAGGCCCGCGCGGACGGAAAGCACGGTTGGTCAGCCAGGTCAGTATGGCGACGACGATGAACAGCAGCCAGGACATGGCGCTGGCCGCGCCGAAGTCGTTGAAGTCGAAGGCCATGCGGTAGAGGTAGATGGCGGTGGTCATGCCGGCCTGGTCGGAACCGCCACGTCCGCCGGTAAGGATGAAGGGTTCCTCGAACAGTTGCAGTCCACCGATCACCGACAGTGTCACGCCGAAGAAGATCATCGGCTTGAGACTGGGCAGCGTGATGTGCCAGAACTGCTGCATACGACTGGCTCCATCCATCGTGGCAGCCTCGTAGATGTCCTTCGGGATGGTTTGCAGCGCCGCCAGATAAAGCACCACGTTGAAGCCGACATAGCGCCAGAAGACGATGATGGCGATCGCCGGCTTGATGTTCTCCGGCTGGCCCAGCCAATCGGTCGGGTCCTGCGGCATGAACCAGCCCAGCACGGGCACCTGGCACATCGCCTGCAGGCCGATGTTGATGAGGCCGTAGTCGGTGGAGAACAACGAACTGAACAGTATGGCGATGGCTACCGTCGAGGTGATGTAGGGCATGAAGTAAGCGCCTACCACGCCGTTACGCAGGCGCGTGAATGACGAGTGGATAAAGTAGGCCAGCGGGATTGCCACCAGGTGCTGGGGCAGCCCCGAGGCCACCGCCAGCCAGGCGGTGTTCTTGAGTGACTTCCAGAACCACTCGTCGCGCAGGGCGAAGGCGAAGTTGTCGACGCCGACGTACTGCATGGCGGCCAGGCCGCTGGTCGGCTCCCAGGTCTGGAAGGCGAGATAAAGCGAGAAGGCGAGCGGAAACACGCCGAACACTGCGAACAGGATCAGGAACGGGCTGATGAACAGATAGGGCGCCCAAGTGGGCGAGATGCGCCGGGCAGTGGGTATCATCATGTCAACGCAACGCCCGTTGTTTCAGCAGACGCTCGGCATCGGCCAGTGCGACGCGGATGTCCTTGCCACGATCGAGCACTTTGTCGAGTTCGGTATTGATCACCTCTTCGGCGAAGGCATCCTGTTTGTGCACCGTTACGGCGTTGATGTGACGGGCTGCTTCACGCCAGACCTGACGGGCCTTCTGGCCGCCCAGGAAAGCGATGGTCTGGTCAAAGAATGGATCGTTGTAGGTCTCCAGTAAAGCCGGGAAGGCATCCTGGCTCTTGAAGGCATTGAGCTGTACCTCGCGATTCAAGGTCATCAATCGGATGAACTCCCAAGCCAGTGGCTTGTTGGCTGCGGGCGCGCCTTTGGCAATGGCGAAGAAGGTGCCGCCAAAAGCGGCAAAAGCATTCTCCGGCAACTGCGCGGCACGCCATAAGCCCCGGGTTGAGGGCGCCAGCCAGTTGCTCAGGTGGCCCGACAACCAGGCGCCGCTCATCTGGGTGGCAATGCTGCCGCGCTTGAAGCCTTCTGACCATTCGTTGGACCAGGCCAGCACTTTGGCGTCGAGCCTTTTCTGGCGAATCTGGCGGGCGAGCTCAAAGGCGCGCACGAAACGTGGCGAGGTCACCAGCACCTGCGAGCGGCTGTCGAAATAAAGCCCTTCGCCGGGTTGAATGCCAGTGCGGATGACAATGTCCTTCATGTCGCGCGCGTGGGCCAGCAGATAGGCGCCAGTCGAGGCCTTGATCTTCGCGCCGGCAGCCACATAGCTGTCCCAGGAACGAGTCAGTTCGGCTTCGCTGACCCCGGACCTGGCAAGCAGATCAGCACGATAAAGCAGAGTGCCCGGGCCGACGTCGGTCGGCACCGCGATGATCGTTCCTTTGCGGCTGGTTGCCTGCTGGACGGCATAGGGCACATAGTGGTTGACGTGCTGGCTGATCCCGAACGGCGGGCGCGACAGATCTTCAAGGCCGCCTCCCTGGGCAAAACGCCCGACATAGCCGACTTCCAGAGCCATGATGTCTGGCAGATGGAACGAGGTGGAAAGCGCGGTGGTCATGGCGATGTGATGGTCGCCGAACTGGCGGCTGACCACCTTGATGTCCACCTCGGGATGGCTGCGCTTCCACACCGGTATCGCTGCCTTGACGATTTCGTCGACGGCGGGAAAAGCGGCTACGGTCAGTGTTTGGCGGGCTAGCGCATCAGCCTGCATGAGCCCGATCATGACCGCTAAAGCCAGGGCCCCGCATGAAAAATATCGCTGACCCTCAAGCCACATTGCTGTCTCCAATTCGACCTTGTTCCGGCACTCGCGATCTATTCAAGCGCAATATGAAAGCGCTTTCAAACAATATAGAGAGATCGCCGCAAAGCGTCAAGCCAGGCATGAAAATGCTGCTGTATTGCCTGCTGTTTCGGATTCAGCCGAGCAGGCGGCGGGTCGACTCGCGCGTGGTCAGAGTCAAAGGCGGCAGGTCGCAGGTCGGTATAGTGCCGCTCAGCATCTGCAGCATGGCTACAGCCGCCACTTGTCCCAGTTCATAGGCAGGTTGCCGCACCGAAGTCAGCGGGGGCGCCGCATATTGCGAACCGGGCAAGTCATCGAAGCCGACCAGTGAGACATCGTCGGGCACCCTCAATCCGCGCCGGCGCAGGCCAAGCGCAGCGCCGTAGGCCATCTGGTCGTTGGCGGCAAAGATGGCGGTGAACGGGATATGCGCAGTGACCAGGCGATCCACAGCCAGCATGCCGCTGGCCTCATGAAAATCACCGGGCATCACCAGGTCCGGGTCGAAGGCAATGCCTGCCGCTTCCAGCGCTGCTTGATAGCCACGCTGACGCTCGCTGGAGTTGGGTTGGTCAGGATCGCCGGCGATGAAAGCGATGCGTCTGTGTCCAGATTCGAGCAGGAATCGGGTGGCCAGCATGCCGCCTGAAAAGTGATCGAAGTTCATGGCACAAATACCAGGAGCAGTCAGGTTACGGCCAGTAACTACCGTCGGCAGGAATCTAGCGCACTCGATCAGGGCTTGATCGGTCAAGCGCCCGGTGAGCACGATGACGCCGTCCACGCGACGGGCGCGCAACGCGTCAATGCACTGGCATTCGGTTTTGACATTCCAGTGGCCGCTGACAAACAAAGGCATGTAACCGGCCGGATTGAGTTCATCTTCGATGCCACGCATCGCTAGACCATAAAACGGACTGTCGATGGCCTGCGTGACTATGCCGATAGTCATCGATCGCCCTTTAGCCAGGCTTCGCGCCACCGGACTGGGCACAAAGCGCAGCTCGGCAATGGCCTTCTCGATCGCCACTCGCTTCGTTTCGCTGACCGCCACTGTGCCGGTGAGAACCCGCGACACCGTACTCATGGAGACGCCGGCGGCCTTGGCGACCATTTCCATGGTCACCGGAGCGGACTCCCGGCTCAACGACATGGGTGTCGTCTCAGGTTGGCTGGTTTTCTTCTTCACGTCGCGGGCAGTGGGTTGATCAGACGCGATGATGGCATGCCTTAAGTTTGCATTGCAGCAAACATGTAACGCAAAGCGTTGCCATTCGATTGGAGGGCATCAAGTTGGCAAGCAAATTTGAGAGCGCTTGCATACAAGCGTTTGCGTCTCTGATCACACTTACCAATTGGGTGAGCCCGCTCCGCGTCCGATTGCGGGCCAACCGAGCCGCCTGGCTGCGTTGCTCCTCCTTGCAGGAAACGACCCCGCGCGTCGTCGCGCCTTGCCAGACAACTCGGCAGGCCCGCACTCAGACGCGTTCAACAGAGGAATCAAGGTTAAAGAAAAAACCGCCGTGATGAGCCAGGTCAGCACGGCGGTGTTGAGTGAAGGAAGCGTAGATCAGTTGAACGAGATCGGGCCGACGTTCAACCCGTTCGGGAAGTTGCCGCTTGCATCACCACCGGAGACGTACTGAACATTGGCGCCCAGCACCTGGATATGGATCTCGGCCACGCCGCCGGCCAGAACCTGTGCCACTGTCGAGTAGGCACAGGGGGTCTGCAGCGTGAAACCGCTGAGCGGCAGGGTGTAGGTCTGCACGCCTGCTGCGGTCACCGCGATGTCGCCCTTGAGTTCAGCTGTGCAGGCATTGACCGACGGTCCCTTCAGGATCACCGTGAAATGCGGATTGGTGTTGACCAACTGGTCATTGCCCCAGACCGCAATACTCACGTTTGAATAGCTTGCCAGACTGGCCGTGGTGCCGTTGCCAGGCGCCTTGACAAAGGCGCCGAAGCCCCAAGGTTTGGCGCTGCTGTTGGTGCCATAACCGAAGTAGTAGCTCGGTGTGGCGTCGCCTGCTGCCAGACCGCTCCACCAGTCCTGGGTCACCACGCCGGTATCGATGTAACGGCCAGCATCACCGCCTTCAACCGATTTCCAGGGCGTCGGTGTGTCCGAGTAGTTGCTGGCGTAGACCAGGGGCGTGACCGCGCCGCCGCCGCCAGCTGTTCCCCAGAAGTAGATGTTGTCGACGTAGATCGTTCCGGATACACCTGATACCAGCATCATCTGGTCAATCTGCGTCAGATCGGTCACGCCGAAATTGCTCAGGTCAATGTCAACGCTGTTCCAGGCCCCCGAGGTGAGCGTTACGGTATGTGAACTATCCTTGGCGCCTGCACCCGTGATCGCTGCGCTGGTAATCAGGTGCACCTCAACGCTGGTCAACGCCGGCGACCAGAAATCGATATGCAGTTTGCTATTCGCAGCAGCGTTGATCTTGTCGAACGTGATGCCCTCATAGTTCAACCCTTCGTATTTCAGCGACTTGTTGCTCGCAATCGTCGCCTCGCTGTAAGTGGTTGCTTGTCCCCAATTCGGCCACGGGTTGAAACTGGCTGCCTGGGTGGTTTCGCTGAACACGGTCAGGGCGCCGGCGGGAATGGTGGTCGTCGGGGCGTTGGTTGGTGCGGTAGCTCCAGTGCCGCCGCCGCTGCCCACCTTGGTGTAAGCCAGATCGTCGAAATAGAAGGTCGTATCGACAGTCAGAGCGGGGCCCGCTCCGGTCTGAATGCTGAAGGCAGGGAAGATGCTTGCCGTGTTGTAGGTCGCGCTGGCTGAATAAACTCCGGTGGTCAGCGAGGCAAAGTTGAAGGACAGCGTTTCCCAGGCGTTTTGCTGGGTTGTCAACGCCTGGGCGGCAATGTTGACCCCCGCGTCGAGCGCGTTTTCTAGTTTGAGCGTGATGATTGTGCCGATCGGTGCTGAGGTATAGCTTTTCAGCGTGACGATCTTGCTTGATGAGAGGTCGAAGGCGTCGACGTAGACATTGGCGTTCGGCGAGCCGGCGATCAGCGTCCCCTTGTCGTATACCGTTGCGCCAGCCCAGGGTTGACCGCCCGGACCCTTGACGAACTTGGCGACCTTGTTCGACGCACCCGCAACCGGGTCATTCTCAATCGCCGCTGACACCAGGCCTTCAAACGCATTGAATCTGATATCCGCCGCCGAGAAGTCAATGCCTGCAAAGCTCGATCCTCCGCCACCACCACCACTGATCTGATTGGTCAGCGTGGTGGCCAGGCCGGTAACAGTGTTGTCTGTTGGCTCGGCAGAGAGTGCCGCTTTGTTGGTCGAAATAAAAGTCGCAATTTGTGTGTCGTTCTGTTGAGCCAGCGTGACTGCTGTCAACGCTGTGCCGGATTGCAGTATCGCCTCGGCTTGGGCCTTGATGCCGCCGGCGGCCACCAGCGCCAGGGAGTCCGAATTGACCGCGTTGACCGCGCTTTTAACCACGGCGCTGACTGACGCGGACTGGCCGACGCGATCAGCAGCAGCCTTGACCATGCTTACCACAACGGCCTGATCCAGCGCGGCGGTATTTCCGGATCCAGTCACCAGCGTGATATTGCCGGCCTTGAGCAGGTCGGCCGCCGCCGCAATGACTTCGTTGTAGATCGCCTGCTGGTCCGCAGCCGTTGTACTTCCAGATAGTGCGACCAGCAATTCGGTGGATTTCTGGGCAGAGACCTGAACAGCCGCGGTGACTTTCATCAGCACATCGTTGACCAATGTGCCGCCGGGTGCATATGCCGGGTCGGTGTTGAGGATGTCGGTGTCGGCCGGTAGGCCCAGGGCCGCATTCAGTTGCGCCAGGGTGACGCCTTCGGACATCAGCGTGGTCAGCGGAGTGACAACCTTGGCGCCGGCGGGCGCCTTGAGCTGGCCACTAAAGGGCAGGTTGGTGTCGATGCTGGTGCCGCCGGTCAGCACCATGCCGGCGTTACAACCTCCGACGAAGGTGAAGCCACCACCGGAATCGGTCATGACGGTCATTTCGCCACTATCCGCACTGCCGTTGCCATTGCTGTCGCAAAGAAGGGTGGCGCCAGAGAGATAGCCATCCACGGCAAAGCCGCTGGTCGTAATGGCATTGCTGGGCGGGGAAGCGCCGCCACCGCAGGCACTCAGCAAAATTCCTACTGCCAGGGCCTGGGGCCAGTTCGGCAGAGTGCGGTTCTTGATAGGCTGACTCATTGCGTTTCTCCTCAAGGGTAGAACCCGATTCGATGCCGCGGTACGGGAGCGGACGGGTGAATCTGGGGTGCGGCGGAATCGATAAGATACATCTGAAACCGCTTGCATGAAAGCGGTTTCATAAAATTAGGCGATTCGTTTTGGCTTGTCAAGGAATGTCGGTTGACCGCGGTTGATCTGGCTGCGGGCCAAGCCGGCAACTGGCGTTGGCGCGGCTCTCCGCCCCCTTGTTTCTGCCGGTCAGGTTCAGTCGCTGCGTCCCAGTGAGGCTGGGGCCACGGTCAATGTCTTGCCATCGCTGAAACGAACGGTGATGGGGGTCTTGCCGGCGTTGTAGGCCAGGTAGGTCATTTTGCCGTCTGCGCGCTTGAACACTGAATACAGCGGGGTGTTGGCGGTGATGCCGAAGTCCGGCGTACCCATTTCCTTCAAACTCAGCAGCCAGTGCAACGTGTGCGTGCGAGTGTCGCCCAATTCCACGGCGCCCCAGCGGTCCCAATGCGACAGGCCGGCCTGGGGGTCGGTCAGGGCCTGATACTTGGCGAAGATGTCCTGCCAGATATCCGGCGGATTGGGCCGCTTGCCACGTGAGGCGTAGATTTCGCTTTCGCCGTGAATTGCGTCCAGATTGCGCTTGACGAAGGCCGGGTCGCGACCCAGGTAGGTTGAACTGGTGGTGATCGGCAGCAGATTGATGCCGTGTATCTGGCGCGGTTCGTCAGTCCACCAGGTGTTGTGGGCGTACTTGCCGCCAAACAGCATGCTGACCTCGGTGTTCATGTATTCCGGCGCGAACACCTGCCGGTTGAGATCAAACCAGTAGTGGTTGATAGCCTCGATTTCCGTGGTGTAGAGGTAAATGCCCAGGTCGCGCAGTTCGCGGTCGCCATTGATTTCTCCCCAGAGGATTAGGCCTGCCCAGGCATTGACCGCTTCCGATGACGATTCCTGGTTGTTGCCGTAGGGTCCGAGGCCGATGCCGGATGCCCAGGAGTGACCTTCATAAGGATCAAAATTGCGCAGAAAGGGGAAGTCAGCGCGGCCTCGCTGTGATGTGGCGATATCGGCAATGAGCAGATCGACCATGCCGCCCCACTGATTTTTCGCCGCCCAGGCCGGGTCGCGCAGCGCGATGTCGGCCATGGCGCGGATCCAGTAGCCGAAGTGGAAGTGGTGGTCGTTCATCTGCACCACGCTGAAATATTGCTCCGGATAGCCGACCATGGTGCCCAGCGACTTGTCGTAATGGAAGTAGGTTTTGCCGTCATCGCCGGAGAACCAGGCTTCGATGCGTTTCTTGGCCAGGGCCAGCAAACGGTCGCGAGTTTCGAGGTCGCCCTGTTGTTCGGCAACATCCATCAGCTTGGTAATGCGCGCCAGTCCTTTACCCTGCGAGTAGGGATCGGTGCCGAGGATGCCGCTTTCCAGCATCATTGGCCTGGCCTTGCGCTGGTCGGTCTTGAGTAGAGACTTCAGTTCGGACAGGCGATCTGAAGCATGGATGCCGGGCCAGTAAGGAACAAAGCCATGATAGGTATATTCGGTCTTGAATTGTGGCGCTGCGAGCAAACGCACCTTCCCGCGGATGCTGTCGAAAGTCGCACCCAGTTTGTCTTCGATGGACGCGTTGTTGGCCCACTGGTGAGGATAGAGGCCGATCAGCGGGCCATTGTCAGCGCCTTCCATGATGCGTGTACTGGTGGTGAAGGTGGTTTCCACCTTGCTGGACGCCTGGTCGTAACGCCACTCGGTTTTGGTGTCCTGAACGAACGCATAGGCATGGCGGCTGAACAAGCGGAGGGTTTCCGCCTTGTCATCGGGCAGGGCGGCGGCCGAAAAGTAACCGGCGCCGGATGGCAAGCGGCCGATCCACTCATTACCGGCGGCCGATTCCCAGCGCACGCCGCTTGGACCGAATACGGCATAGGTTTTATCGTTCACCTTGATGCCCAGAATGCGGCTGTCGGTCCCCGTCGTGAAAGTTGAGGCGCCGGCCGGTAAGCGCAAGCGAATATCGCCGCGTGAGAGTTGGAAGTAGGCGAAGGGGCTGGCGTGGGTAATCGTCACCAGCATTCTGTCGGTGCCATTGTCCATGGCGATGTCGATTGACCAATCGCTGGCTTTGGCTAGTTTGGCATGGCCAGGCTCGAATGCCACCGGCGAGAACACCAGTGGGTCGCGGTGCGGGTAGTGAATCTCGACGTCACGGCGTTCGGTGGGCACCACAACCTTGCCAGGCAGCGCCATTTCAAAGCCGGCTGAAGTGGGCTTGAAGCTCAGGGGAATGGCGAACAACACCTCGGGTTTGGCGTTGAACAGCAGCGATGAATACCACTGGTTGGTCTGGGCCGCCGTTTTCAGCATCGCTTCGGTGCGGTACGGCGCCTTTGGCACCGCATTGTCGCCAGTCTTGGGCGAGAGAAAGTAAGTCGCCGCGCCGATTGTTACGCCTTCTGCCCCCAGCGCAGGCGCAATCAGGGTCCAGACAGCCAGAAAAACTACAATAAGCCTACCGCCATATGTCTGTCTCATCATGGTCCCCTCTATCGATGCGCCAATGCGGCATGCATGGATGCTAGTGCAAGCGCATTCATTGTCAATCTGGAAATGTCGATCGCTGCTTGGATAGCCCCATTGGGTAACGCGAACGGTGCATGATTTCGATATTTCTGGTGCCTTCCAGAGTCTGAAAAACTAGGTTGGCGGATGCTTGGAAATGAATGCAATAGCCGACAGAACCCGTATTCGCCAAGGATTCGACTTGGTGCAGCCAAAGCGTCCGACCCGTTTGAAAATCGGAAAATCCTGCAGCGTTGATGGTGGTTTGGCAGGTTGGGGGAAAAGCATATTGGTGAAATTACACGCCTGCAATTCGATAAATTTGGGTTAAAAAATGATTGACGCGTTACTGAACAGTGCCTAGTCTATTGAAAGCGCTTTCATTTGATGATCCGATCAGATTTTGAAGTCAGTTAAATTCCTGGGTAGGTAAACCGGTCCAGGAGAATGCGCTGTGCAGTTCCGTGTAACAAGCAAGGCCAACACGTGGTAATCGCAGCGGTTGATCTGGACCCGAGCCAACCGATCCTATGGGGACACTGCAAATGACGAGACTCTGCTTCACCTTCGATAGCACCGCACAACAGAAAGCTCCCTCTGGGCCTAGCCTGAAGTCGGCCGGGCGCGGAATGCCGGGATGGATATTTCTAGCGCCGCTGCTTGCCATGCCGCTTGCAAGCCAGGCGGTCGACTTCGGCCCCTTCAGCTTGACCGGTTTCGCCAAGTTGGAAGGCACGCTGGGCAGCAATCACTGTGAGCACTGTCAGCTCTACCCCAGCGAAGACAAACAACGCTTTTGGGCCGACGAGTTGGTGCCCGGCAGCATCTACGAGACCGGTACCACCAACGTGTTCCTGTTTCAGCCCTATCTGGGCGCCAAGTTTGACCTGGGACGCGGTTACAAGTTGTCAGCCTTGCTCAGTCAGCGCTGGCGTGATGGGAAAGAAGACATTCCCGGGTTTCTCTACGACAAGAATGTCGCCCTCAGTCATGAGGATTACGGCAGCTTGCGCATCGGTGATATGACCACACGCGGCTGGAGCGTGGCCGACTACCCCTACGGCACAAACTTCAACGTCGCCGACATCTGGGGGGCAAGTGGCGCTGGTTATGGACTTCTTCGCAACGCAGTTCGCTACACCTCGCGAGTATTGGATGTCGCGGAAGGCGATTTGGTGCTTGAGGCCACTTATTCGGCCGGCAACACCGACTTCGAAATCCACAAACCCAGCTTCTGGGAGTTCTACGCCCAGTACCACCGGGGTGATTTGGTTGTCGACGCGATGATTCAGGACACCAAAAACGGCCGGCCGACGGCCTGGGGACATGGTCCATTCTGGGCACCATCGGATTCGTCGGCGGATGACAGCAAGATTGGCGGTTCGCGCCAGTCCATCGCGATGATCATGGCCCGCTATCAAGTGAATTCGAAGCTTGAGGTTTCCGGCGGCCTTCGCCGTAACCACTGGAGTGGCTCCTATGCGGTGATCACGCAGCCGGAATTGATTGACAATCAAGGCGTCATCATCCAGTCCGGCCTGTGGAACCCGATGTTCAACGTCGATTGGGGCGGCATGCTGAATGGCGTAAGCAACCCTGGTTATCCCGCTACCTCCTACGACGAAATGATTGGACTTCGATACCGGATGGGGAAATGGACGCCTTCATTCGGCCTGGTCCATCTGGGTTCCGCCAGTACAGACAATCCGAGTGAACGCGGCCAGAGCAACTCTGCCACGGTGGGCACCATCGGTCTGAATTACGACTATGGGCATGGCCTGCAGTTCTACGGTTTTGCAGGTATGGTGCATTACGGCCGTCTGGGTCTATCACCTATGTCTATGCCGGGCAATTCTGCCTTCACCAACGTCGATTCCAGAGTGACTCAGAACGGTGCCTGGATCGGTATCGGTTCTGTGTTCGTTTTCTGATTCGCGCCAGACAGAGGGAAATCCCATGAGACTCAGCAGAATCCCCAGTATGTTTATGTCGACCACTCTATTGTTTCGCTTCACCTTTGCCTTCGCCTTGGCGGCCATTATGGCTGCTTGCGGCGGTGGCAGCCCTGTTAGCGATGGCGGTTTCATTCCTTACACGGGCACCGGCTTCAGCGCCCGTCCGTTGCCGCCGGAGTTCACGGCGCGACAGGCGGTCAACTACTCGCCGTACAGGACAGCCAACCGGGACACCGAAACACCGACGGCGGGTAACGTGCTGCAAGACCTGACACTACTGCAGGCCGGCAACATCCGGTTGATTCGCCTGTTCGACAGTTCCGACAAAGTAGCCAAGCTCACCCTCGAAGTCATCCGGATCAACGGCCTCGATATCAAGGTTCAACTGGGTATCTGGATCAATAGCGTGACGTCTGCCAATCCGCATCTCAGCCCGGCGCAGAACCAGGCAATCATCGATGCCGCCAAGGCGGGGAATGATGCAGAGATCGCTCGCGGTGTGGCTCTGGCGACCGACATCAATTACAAAAATATCATCTTGGCGGTCAGCGTCGGCAACGAGATGATGGTCAACTGGTCCGCCGGTATGGACCCGAATGTGATGGCAGCCTACATCACGACGGTTCGCAACCAGATAACTCAACCCGTGACCAGTGATGACGACTGGGCGTTCTGGGGGCAAGCCAACGGCAACAAGGCTTCACCAACGCCGGTATTGAATGTCATCGATTTCGTTTCCATGCATTCCTACCCGATGTCCGAGAGCACCTACAACCAGTGGGATTGGAAACAGGCCAGCGTTGATCCCGGCTTGCGCGCCCAGGCCATGATGGATGCTGCCATCGCCAAACTACAGGCTGACTATGCCGTCGTGCGCAGCAACCTCGACGCGCATGGTCGTACCGACTTGCCCGTCATCATCGGCGAGACAGGCTGGCGCGCCGCTAATACCTTCGCGCCGGATATGACTTTTCGCGCCGGTCCGGTCAATCAGCAAATGTATTTCACCGGCCTGAACAACTGGAATCATGCCGCCAAATTGTCCGGCAGCGGCCCCGCCAACATCTTCTACTTTGAGGCTTTCGATGAACCCTGGAAACAGGGCGACGACAAGTGGGGGCTGTTCAACGTGAATCGCCAGGCGCGATGTGCGGTGCAGGGGCTCTCAAACAGCTACGTGGCCGAAGCTGGCTCCTGCGCTGCCTCTGCCGCCGTCTACTGGACACAGCTCAGCACGACCGTGGCAAATGCGGATACGTATACCCTTTTCACCGATTCCGGGGCGCCAGACTTGACCCTTTACACCAGCCTATTCCCGAACGTATGGGACAGCACGACAGTTTGGCCGGTAGAAGTGATAGCGAACCCGGTGCCGGTCAATGGCGATCCGCTCAAGAGCCTTCAGTTCGCCACGCTGCAAAAGAGTTGGGGGTGGGGTCAGGCCTATCTGCTCGATGATCCGAGCATAACGCCTGCCCGTGCCGTTGATCTGTCCGCAATGGCTTACCTGAACTTCAGCATCAAAACCACCTACGCAGGCGCACTCGAAGTCGGTTTCATGACCGGCAGCGGTGCCGAAAGCTCCAACTTCAACGTCATGCTGAAGATCAGTAGCGGCCAGTATGGCTTTGCCAACGATGGTGCCTGGCATGCCGTGAAAATTCCCATTGCCGACATCATCGCCGCTTCCAGCACGAATTTGATCGGAGGTAAGGATAACTTCGGCAACCATCCTGATCTGGCTCAAGTCACACAGCCGTTCATCATCGCCGATCGCTACGACTACACGGGTAATGCGCCAGATGCTACGGGCTATCCGTTCGATATCAGCCGCATCTTCTGGTCCACGAACTGACGCCCCCATCGCTGGCCGCAGGCGTTTTGCGGCCAGCGATGCATCGGTCCGTGTCTGCTGGCATTCAGAAATTCGAGGACAGCAGATACCTTGACGCTCACCCTCAGAGTCTTGCCCCATGAGCCTCGCACAGTTTTCAACCGGCGCTCCCAGCCTGGTCGGTGATGTCGGCGGCACCAACGCTCGATTCGCGTTGACCAGCAATGCGGATGCACTGACCTCTGTGCGCGTTCTGCCCTGTGATCGGTATCCCAGTCTAAGCGACGCGATCCTCGACTACCTCGCCTGGGCGGGAAATCCGCGGACCGAGAATGCGGTCATCGCCATCGCCACGCCAGTGTTGGGTGACCATGTGCGCATGACCAATCATCATTGGTCGTTTTCCATCGAGGCCACACGCCAGCAGTTCGGGTTCAGGTCGCTGTTGGTTATCAACGATTTCTTCGCTCTGGCGATGTCATTGCCTTTTCTGTCGGAAAACCAGCGACAGCGGCTCGATATGTACGGTCAGCTCCAGCATGGCGTGAAGGCAGTGATCGGGCCTGGAACCGGCCTTGGCGTAGCCGGTCTGGTCCCGTTCGGAGCTGGCTGGCAGCCAGTGGCATCAGAAGGCGGCCACGTCAGCTTTGCCCCTGCCGACCTGCTGGAATTGGAGCTGCTCCAGCGCTTGTGGCGGAATCACCCGCATGTCTCGGCAGAGCGACTGCTCTCTGGGCCGGGCATTCTCTTGCTGTATCGCACGCTGTGTGAGATGGCTGGGGTGCCTCCTGGAGCAGACGAAGCCGCAGGGGTGGTGCAACTTTCCCGCCTCGGCCAATGCAAGGTTGCTGAGCAGACTGTTGCCCTGTTCAGTGGCCTTCTTGGCGGGGTTGCCGGCAATGTCGCCCTGACCTACGGCTGTATTGGCGGCTTGTATCTTGGTGGCGGCATTGTGGGCAAACTTGGCGACCAGTTCGATCGCGAGAAATTCTGTCAGCGTTTCGTCGCCAAGGGCCGCTTCGAGTCGTATCTTGAATCCATACCGCGCTGGTTGATTACTGCCGAATATCCCGCGTTCATCGGTGCCGCCCAGCACCTCAGGCAGCACTTGGCGCAATTGGCTTAAGCCGGAGGCGAGCGAGGGTGACCTAAACAAAACCGAACAGTTCGAGCATGCCAAAGTGAAATGCGATGAACAGCGCAACGCTATAGATGACGGCGAGTTTTCACTGAAGTTGGAGGATTTCTTCATTATTTGAACGAATCCTTGGTAAGTAAATTCATTGAATTTGGGCTGGTGTCAGCCTGCAATTCTTCTGCTTTTCAGCCTTTATATCTATCAAAGGCTGGTGCCCTCTGTCAGTCGCGTCTTGTTTCACACGTTGTACTTTCCGACCGGGCATTTCATCGGCAGGCGTTTATCTTTTTCAGTGTCTTCGCGTCATAAACGATTAACGCGCCATCCATTTCCCAGATCGAAACCAGTGCATATTCTTAGCAGATTGGAAGCACAAGGTTTACGTCAAACATTTACTGCTGGTGGTGGCCAACGATGGCAGTTACTGGTCACCCATACGCGCTTTCATGAGCTTTGGCGGGTGCCAAGGGAGTTCGCCGACGCCGGTCGGGACGAGCTTATCTGGGCCGGAATGTCTGGCAAGGCGCGAGGAGGTGCATGGTCGCTCTCAGCAACGACGAGCAACGCGGCCAGACTGTCCGGCAGATCCGAAAGCGGACGCGTAGCGGGTTCACCCAATTGGCGAGCGTGATCGAAGGCGATTACGCTTGTATTCATGGGACATCTCAAGGGCAAAAGTGCGGTCAACAGAGGAATCAAGGTTGAATGGCCTGTCGATTCGCTCCGAGGGTTTGACAACTTTTGCTGAATGCGGCTGCGCCAGTTTGGGTCGAAAAAACTTATCCCATCCTCGCCTCAGCCTATGCCGATCTCCCGAAGCGGGACAAAATGCTTCTCCAACTCGTTGATTGGCATGGGTTTGCCAAATAAATAGCCCTGGAATGCCTGGCAACCATTGGCGAGCAGAAATTCATGTTGGGCCTGGGTTTCGACGCCTTCGGCGATGACGTTGAGGCCGAGTGATTGGCTCATCGCCAGGATGGCGCGGACGATGGCGGCATCGTTGAAGTCGATGCTGATGTCGCGCACGAAAGACTGATCGATCTTGAGCTGATCCAGCGGCAGCTGTTTCAGATACGACAGCGAGGAATAGCCGGTACCGAAATCGTCCATCGAGAAACTGATGCCCAAGGCTCTGAGTTGCTGCATGCGTTCAACCACTTCGGCGACATTTTCCAGCACGATGCTTTCAGTCAATTCCAGTTTCAGCCGCGTCGGGTTGATGCCGCAGCGTGTGATGCAGGTCGCGATCTGGGTGACGAATTCGGCCTGGTGGAATTGGCGCGCGCTGACGTTGATCGCCAATTGCAGATTGCGCGTCTCGGCGCGATTGGCCCAGGTCTTGAGTTGCGCGCAGGCGGTTTGCAGCACCCACTCGCCAATCGGCAGGATCAGCCCGCTTTCTTCCGCCAGGGGGATGAAATCGGCCGGTGAGACCATGCCGATGTTCGGTCGCATCCAGCGTAGCAGCGCTTCGACGCCGATGATGCGGCCGAGCCGATCGACCTGCGGCTGGTAGTAAATCTGAAGTTCGTTCTGGTGAATGGACTGGCGCAGAGCGTTTTCCATCGAAGTACGATTGTCGATGGCGGCCTGCATGTCGGGGTTGAAAAAGCGCAACTTGTTGCGGCCAGCGTCTTTTGCCTGGTATAGCGCGACATCGGCCTGCTTGAGCAATACATCGGTGGTGTTTTCGTGGCCGATGAATAGCGTCATGCCGATGCTTGCCGTGCTGTCATGCAGTTGTGCCACGCCTTGCAGTTTGTAGGACTCGCAGAGCGCTTCACGTACTTTTTCGGCGATCATTTCTGCTTGCTTGGCGGCAGTGGTTGCGTCCTGGCTGAGATTGTCCAGGATCACCACGAATTCATCGCCGCCGGGACGGGAAACGGTGTCTTCCTGGCGCACGTTTTCAGCCAGCCGTTGCGCAACCGCGATCAGCAACTGGTCGCCAACGTCATGTCCCTGGGTGTCGTTGAGGGTCTTGAAATGATCCAGGTCGAGCATCAGCAAGGCGCCATAGGTCTGGTTTCGGTGGCTGACGATCAATGCCTGATTCAGTCGATCCATCAGCAAGCGTCGGTTGGGTAGTTTGGTGAGCGGGTCGAAATAGGCGAGGTTGAAAATTTCGGCTTCGCGGTTTTGTACCTTTTCCGCCATCCGGTTGAAGGTATTCGCAAGATCGGAAATCTCGTCGTGGTTGGCCGGCTTTTTGGTCAACGCCAGTTTCTGTCTGTCACGCGCGCCATATTCGCCATCGGCGATTTGCTGGGCGCTGTCTTTCAAGCGCGACAGACGCCGGATCACCAGGCGGTCGAGGATGAACCCCAGGGCCAGGAAAATGGTGGCATAGCCGACCAGGCTTTTTACGAGTTGCCCAGCCCACAAGCGGTAAACCCGCTGTTCAAAATTCTCAGTCGGAATGCGTATGCTGACCACGCCGCGCATATCTCCGACCTTATAGCCATAGGCTTCCGAGTAGCGCTCGCGAATACTGGTCGGTGCAGCGGTGCGCTCACCATGGCATTTCAGGCAAAACGGCTCAATCCGGATTGGCGCGGTAAACAGCAGATAACCAAAGCCCCGGTCGGTGACGATGTCGCGCATCCGCTCAGTCGCTTGGGGGTTGCCGCGAAACCAGTTGATCGCTTCCAGTTCAAACCGATCGGCCTGGTTTTTTGGATTGCGCGGCACATCACTGACGTTGTTGAAAATGATGCCGTTGTTGTTCCAGTTGGCAAAATCCTGTGAGATGCGCGAGAAGGAATGCGCCGGCAGAAAGCCGATGGTTGCGTCATTCACCGGTAGTTTGCTGTCGATAAATTGTTGTTGATAAACCCGCCGTGTCGCCATCATGAATCCATAGATGGTCCTGGCGTCGTACTCGGTTTCGGCGCGGGTTTCCGACTTCAATTTCTGGTAGCTGAAAGCCAGGTCGATCGCTAGCACCACGCTTAACAGCGCGCTGAGCAAAAGCCAGATATTGAACTTGAGTTTCATCGAGAACCTGCCAGGGCAAAGTGTTCATTTATCGGCTGGGTTTGCTCACTTCCTTTGCGCTCAACTTGATGTTCGGCAAGAAAACTCAAATAAGTTTTTACATTCCGCAGCCTGTTTTGCCTCCGCTTGTCCGGCTAAGGCTGGAGATTATTTATTGCTATCCACTTCGATATTCGCCAATGGCCAGCCAGGATGATCGAAATAGCGCGGGTATTGCGCCAAGGCTTGCCGAATTTGGTCGAGGCCATGTGCAGAGGATTCCGGTTTTGCCAACGCGTCTGCGCCAGCAAGTAGTTCGGCGATCAATACGTGTAGGACGGCATCCGCCTCGGCCGATAGTTTGCAATTTGCCATCAGATAGTCGACCTGCTGCCGCACGCCATTGGAGGTGGCGGTCGCCTGCTCCGGCATCAGTGTTGCATCAGATGTCGTCGCTTCGATCAAGCTGTGAATGCGTTGCATGCCTTCCCGCAGCGGCGCGTCAATCGGCCATTTGGTGCCCGCGTTCAGCTTAAGACCGGCAGTTCCGGCTGGGTTGTCATGGCCGTGATGACTGGCTTGCTCAGCGTGTGGATGCTTGGCATCTTGATGCGCTGACTCGCCATGGCGATCGCAACCAGTGAGGATTGGCAGCAGCAAGAATCCCGCACTAAGTAGGGCGGTGGTCAGACTTTGTAAACAATATCGTGGCGTCATGCTCGATCTCCACTGATTCTGCACGTGAGCTGAGTGTGCAGCGGAATGAGATGGATTCGACGGGGTTTCAACTGCTTTGTCGCAGGCGTTAAACATGTATTCTTTTCCTGGATGAAATTCAGAGGAAATGCATTTCCACATTCAAAACGGCATTGAATGTCTGACCATCAAATGTCCACTGATTACGCTGATGACAACCTTGATAAAAGTCAATTGGCTGAAGGATGCAGGCAGATAGATTCAACTCGACGCTGCATCGACACCTGCTGTCCTCCTTTTCAACCGTGCGGCGCTTTCCCATCGGCGGATACGTCCCGCGACCAGCCGCCTCCCATGGCCTGATACAGCGCGGCAGTATCTGCCAGACGCGATGCCTGCGCCGCGACGAGGTTGATTCGGGTCTGCTGGGCTTGCTGCTGCGCGATGAGTAGTTCGAGATAGCTCGCCGCGCCCAGGCCATAGTGCTGTTGCGTCAGCCGCAGCGATTCCCGCGCGGCACTGTCAGCGGCGGCGTGCGACGCCAGGGCCTGCGCGTCGTGATCGAGCGCGCGCAGCACGTCGGCGACTTCGCGCAGCGCCTGCAGCACGGTTTGCCGGTAGTGGGCGGCAGCTGCGTCGAATCCCGCTTCGGCCGCGCCCACCTCGGCGCGCAAGCCACGATTGAACAGGGGTTGCGCCAACTGGCCGGCCAGGCCCCAGACCAGAGAACCGCCATCGAACAGGCTGGCGGCGGTCAGGGCTTGCGCGCCGAGATTGGCGTTCAACGCGATACGCGGATACAGCCTGGACACGGCCACCCCGCGTTGCGCGCTGGCGGCGGCGAGCAGGGCCTCGGCAGCCTGGATATCCGGCCGTTGGCGGGTTAGCTCGGAGGGCAAGCTGACTGGCAACTTGCCTGGCAGGCTGAAATCGGCCAGGGTGAATTCAGGCAGTACTGCGGTCCCGGGCGGCTGGCCGGCGAGGGTGGCCAGCAGGTGGCGGTTCTGTTCCTGCTTGAGGCGCAGCGGTGGCAACCCGGCGCGGGTCTGTTCCACTTGGGTTTGCAACGCCAGGACATCAAGATCAGATGCGGCACCCAGTTCCAGCCGCTTGCGGGTCAACGCCAGTTGTTCCTCCTGGGCCGCCAGAATGGTCGAGCTGGCCTCGATCTGCCCGGTCAGTTGCGCCTGGGCGATGGCGGTGGTCACCAGATTGCCGATCAGGCTCAGGCGCGCTGCTTCGAGCTGGTGGCGTTGATACTCGGTTTGCGCCGCCAGAGCCTCTAGCGCGCGCCGGTTGCCGCCGGCGAGGTCGAGGTCGTAACTCACCGCTACACTGGCATTGAACAGATTGTAGGTACGCTCGCCGCCGGACAGGCCGGCGGCGGCATTGTTGACGCCCTGGCGCTGGGTGCCCAAGTTGGCATTCGCCTGGGGATATTGCGTGGTTCCAGCCTTCGCCTCGTAATTCTGCCTGGCCTGGCGCAAGGTGGCTTCGGCGGCATCCAGGGTGGGGCTGGCGCGCAGGGCCGCTTCGACGAGGGCATCCAGCTTGGCCGAGCCGAACTGCCGCCACCATTCGGCAGCAACGGGCGCGCCCGCGACAAAACGCTGCGTACCGCCCAGCGCGGTCGGCGCGGCGGCGGTCTGCACGGGCAAGGCCACGGCGGTGTAGCCGGCCGCATCGGGCGCGGCGGGCGGCTTGAAATCCGGGCCGCTGGCACAGCCGGCCAATGCCAGGCCGATCCAGAGCACGCTGGTGTAGCGTTTCCGGCCTGCGTCCGTCTCCAGCGGCAAGCGTTCATCGTCGCCTTGAGCGGTGGGCCCCGGGAAACTTTCCAGATCGGCTAACAGGTAGTCGCGTGTGGCTTGCCACCACTTCCGAAAATGTTCGGGCTCGAATTCATGGGTGTTTTCAGCTTGCATATGTCGTGTCTCCCGCAGCGATGGTGAGGTCAGCGCGTTCCGTAGAAGTGCTCGACGAAGGGTTTGCGGAATTCCTGATGGCAGCCATAGCAACCGGTCTGAACGGATTGGAAGGCGGCGATGGCCGCCACGCCATCCTTGTTCTTCGCGGCCTGAGCCAGGGCATGCGCGGCTGCGTGGGTTTTGTGATCGTGGCTTTTGTACTTGCCCATGTCCGTGCCGACGAAAGCCAGGATGAGGGTCTTTTCCATCAAGGGCGGTTGCGGGTGCTGTGCGATCAGCGGCGCGGTTTTTTCGACCAACGTCCAATCCTCGCGGGAAATGCCCAGGGTGACGGTCTGCATGTGCCGACCCAAGTCCTGCATGATGCCGCGCAGGGCGAGGGGCGGGACGGGTTCGGCCTCGGCCAGCGCCGGTGCGCCAGCCGCCAGCAGAGTAAGCCCCATGCTCAGGGCGAATGCGGTGAAAAGGGAGCGTTTCATTGTTTTGTTCCTCGGAGTGGGGTGGGGTTGGGTCAATACGGACTTGTTCACAGGCCCAACTGGAGGGCGATGCCCCAGTAGCGCACGTCCTGCGGGTAGAACTGGCCATAGGGCGACGGGCCGTCGTAGAACTCCAGCATCGCGTTCCAGTGGCGTCCGGCGCGGCCGGATTCCCCGAGCGGCGCGAACTCCAGCCCAGCCTTGGCGCTGATCTGCGCCGCCCAGTCGTTCTGTTGCCAACGCTTCATGTCCAGCCCCGCCACCCAGCGCGCGCCGCCGAGTTCGCTCAGGCGGAATGCGACCTCGCGCCCACGCCAGTCGAAGCCGGCATGCAGCAGATGCTTGCCGAGATCGGCCGGATCGAGGTCGAACAGGGTTTCGCCACCACCATAGAGGCGCAGATTGCCGAAGTCGTAGGCGACGATTGCCTCGATGGCCTCGAAGCTGAGGTTCACCCGCTGCGGTTGCGTGCTGAGCAGGAATTCGTCGCCCAGATGCGAGCTCTGGTGATACAGGCGCAGGCGCCCCGACCAGTCACCATGGCACCAGGTCAGCGGCAGACCGATGACATAGTCGGCATTGATCAGATCGGAGGACGCCGCTTCCAGGTCGAACTGGGCGAACACCGCGCCGGCGATGCCAAGCTGCCAACCCTCGCCGTTGCTTGTTTCGCGGCGCACGATGCCGAAGTGCTCGCCGAAACCGACCGCGCCGAGTGTGGTGTCGCGTGGTTCGGAATCGACCTGAAGTGCGCTGACAAAGAAGCGCGGTTCCTTGGGGTCGGCACGCAACGGCGTGAACAGTTGCGTGGTCGGCAGCGGCGTGATTCGTGGTGTGTTGTCAGCCGCCACCGGCACCGGTTCGGGCTGCCGCGACTGCGCGCGTAGTGCCTGGATCTCGGCGCGGAGTTGACTCACCTCGGCGCGCAGCCTCACCACCTCCTCGCTGACCGGCGGATCAGGCTCGGCAGCCGACACCGGATGGGTGATCAGCAGCAGCGGGAGGATGTAGTTGATCCGGCGATTCATACGAGACTTTTCGCGGCCAGCGCCTTGTCGCCCTCGATGGAGCGACCTTCGCCCGCCTCTTCGAGGGTGCGGCCGTCGCGGATGGTGTAGATGCGCTTGAAGGTGGGAATGATCTTTTCGTCATGGGTGACGACGATGATCGCGGTGGAAAACTGGCCGGCCATGTCTTCCAGCAGGCGGATCACGGTGAGCGCGCGTTCGCTGTCCAGTGGCGCGGTGGGTTCGTCGGCCAGAATTACCGGCGGCCGGTTGACCAGGGCGCGGGCGATGGCCACCCGCTGCTGCTCGCCGCCGGAGAGCTGCGACGGCATGGCCTTGGCGCGATGCGCGACGTCGAGCGCTTCGAGCAGTTCCAGCGCCAGCTTGCGCGACTCATTGTTGGGCCGCCCGGCCAGCATCGGCAACAGTGCCACGTTGTCGGTCACGTCGAGGAAGGGGATCAGGTAGGGCGCCTGGAACACGAAGCCGATCTTGTCGCGGCGCAGGGCGCGCAGGTCGGGAATCTTCCAGCCGTCTTCATAAATGATCTGCTCGCCCAGCGTCATGCGCCCGGCGCTGGGTTCGATCACCGCGCCCAGGCACTTGAGCAGCGTGCTCTTGCCCGAGCCGGAGGGGCCGATCAGGCCGACGACTTCGCCTGGCGCCACCTGCATGTCGACGCCCTTGAGTGCATCGACGGCGGTGTCGCCGGTGCCGTAGCGCTTCTTCAGCCCCTGGATGCGGATGCCCTGGCTATACCGTTCGTTGATTTTGTTATCCACCGATGGCCTCCGCCGGGTCGACCTTGAGTGCGGCGCGGATCGCCAGTAGGCTGGCCAGCACGCAGATCACCATCACGGCGGCGAAGCCGCGCGCCGCGTCACCCGCTTCGAGCAAGACATACTTGGGAAAAAACGGCGCCCAGAAGGTGGCGGCAACCTTGCCCACCACGAAACCGATCAGCCCGAGTCCCACGGCCTGTTGCATGATCATCGCGGCGATGGTGCGGTTCTTGGTGCCGATCAGCTTCAACACTGCGATCTCGCGTATCTTGCCGAGGGTCAGCGTGTAGATAATGAAGGCGACGATGGCCGCGCTGACGATGGCCAGAATCACCAGGAACATGCCAATCTGGCGAGCCGAGGTGGCGATCAGCTTGGCGATCAGGATTTCTTCCATCTGCGCGCGGGTGAACACGGTCAACCGCTTCCAGCGGCGGATGGGTTCGGCCACTGCCTCCGGGTCAAAGCCCGGCTTGATCTGCACCAGCACGGCATTGACGAACGGGTTGACGCTCTGCGAGGCGAGCACCGCATCCAGCACACCGGGCCGGTTCAGCGCCGGGTTTTCTGCGGTGCGGGCGCGTTGCCGCACGATGGCGTCGTTGTCCTTGAGAAACTGCGCCTCCTGCGCGTCCTTCAACGGCACAAACACCATGGGATCGCCGCCGGAAGACACCATGCGCCGGGTCAGCCCGACCACCTGGTATTCGTTGCGCCGGATGCGGATGTGTTCACCCAGTTTGAAGCCGGTGGCGATGTCGGCCACCGCCTCGTAATGGCCGCGCGTGATCTGCCGGCCGGCGACCAGATAGCCCGGCTGGCCGGGTAGGCCGGGGCCGCCGGGCACGATGCCGACCACCATCGCGCGCACATCCTTCTGGCCGGGCGCGCCCGCCCGCCGCACCTGCATGTTCAGGTAGGTGATGTTGGCCGCGCGCGCCACCCCCTTCATGCCGAGAATGCCGCGCCAGGTGTCGTCGTACAGGCTGGAGGATTCGGCATACGGCCCGAGGGTGTCCTGCTGCACCACCCACAGGTCGGCGCCGCTGTTGTCGAGCAG
>CAMDHJ010000002.1 GCA_945897865.1 Tepidiphilus sp. J10 | reverse complement strand
GGCTGCCACCGGCCCACATCATTCACCCCTGGCCGGAGACACGCTTTGCCGTCAATCATCCAAGGTAGGAGCCCGGTGCCCGAATTGGGCACGCCGGGATCTGTGCGGGGGGTGCTCAGCAATGGGCATCCCTACCGCGATTCAAGGATTTCAACGGACGCGTAGGCCGTATCTTGCTAGTGGTACTGACCTACAAACTGGGTCTGCCACCAGCGGACCCGGCAGCAGCTGAACACGATGAAGTGCAGCGATCCGCCTACTTTGCTGCGCTACGCAGAGCCGATGCGGGCGATTTGTCCTGGCTTGCGGAGATCTGGTTGCATCGCCTGGCAGCATAGTCCCCGCTTTTTTGGCTGGGTTGCAGCTGATTCAGCAGCTGCGTTTCACACCATACGAAGTACACATTTGCCCACTGGTGTTGACTGCCGCCATATTGGCAAAACCGAAGCCCGACTGGGAGGCGGCTTGCTTCTGAGCCACTGCGGTAGGATGCGCGGCGGTGTAGGTGGCGCCGGTGATGCCATAGATCATGTTCGAGGCGGAATAGCGGCTGTTGTCCGGCTGCATCTGGAGGTAGCCAGGGTTGTTGCTGAATTGATTGCCATACCCCTGTGCGTAGGCGTGGGCTTGCGGAGCGGCTTGCGCTGCGATGTAGGGGTTGGTGCTGATTTTCTGAACCTGAGCCGGGTGCGGTTGCTGATAGGCGTTGCTGTACGGATTGCCGTAAGAGGTGTGACTTGGGTTGCTGTAGCCGTTTGCCTGGTAATACGTTGGCATTGGAGCCGGCGCAGCCGGGGCGTAAGACGCATATTGCGGTACAACCCGTGGTTCCGTCGTCCGGTCGATAATCTTGTGCGCCAGCCCGGCCATGATGCCTTCGGTGGTGACGATGCGGTCGGCCATGAAGCCGATGCGGTCGGCCATCAGGCCAATCCGGTCGGCCATCTTGCCCGGATTGCTGGACAGCGTCAGCATCGACGTCGAGGCGGTATTGACGGTGTTGTTGGTGACGCTTTCGGTGCTATCGATCAGGTTGTTGGTGACGCTGGTCATGCCCACCACCAGTTCAGTCAGAAAGGCATGTGACGGCGTCGAGAATGAAGCCAGCATGGCAGTAGAAAGAACCATATTTTTAAGCGCAGACATGAAGGGCCTCTTGAAGGAAAGTTTGTACAAGTTGTGGAGAAAATTATACACAAAACTTATACATGTACAAGTGTGTTGTGCAGGTGTTGTACAATTCATTCATGCTGACCGAATCCTTCACTGCTTCTAATTCCGCCTTCTTTCCGATTCGAGAGTTGGTCCATCGTACTGGTGTCAACGCCAGTACGCTGCGAGCCTGGGAAAATCGGCATGGATTGCTGAACCCGGTGAGAACCGAGTCCGGGCACCGTTTGTATTGCCAGAATGATGTGCAACGGGTAAGGCGTGTACAAGAATTACTTGTACAAGGTTTAAGTCTGAATGAAATCGCTCCTCTGCTTGAAGACGCTGCTGAATATGTAACCACGTACGCTGCCGAGCCAGCGTCTTTGGGGATTGAAAGCAGCCTGGCGACTACGTTGAGTCCAGCCTGGCAGGGTTATCTGGCGGAGACGCTGAGTGCGCTGGAAAGCTTCAGCACCGAGCGGCTGGACAACCTCTACAACGAGGCTTGCGCGGTATATCCGATCGATATCGTCACCGAGCGCCTGATGATCCCGGTGTTGGAGCAACTCGGCCTGCGCTGGGACAAGCGTCCCTCCGGCATTGCAGAAGAACATTTCTTCAGCGCCTGGCTGCGCAACAAGCTGGGCGCGCGGCTGCATCATGCAGCCGGCATGGCGCAGGGTCGCCAGTTGATTCTCGCCTGCCTGCCGGGAGAGCATCATGAAATCAGTTTGTTGCTGGCGGCGCTGGGCATGCTGCAACAGGGTTACCGGGTGATCTACCTGGGCGCCGACATGCCGCTCGCGCAATTGCTGCCGGTCTGCCGGCAAACGCATGCTGCCGGCATCGTCCTGGCCGGGCGCGGTTTCAACGAAGTCAGCCAGATGCAGGCGAACCTGCAGGAAATCGCAGGTCTGGTCGAAGCCGCCGGCATGCCGGTGTTCGTCGGTGGCCGCTTTGCCGTGCTGGCGCAACGCGAGCTGGAGCAGGTCGGCGCGCAACCGCTGGGTGACAACATCTCGATTGGACTTCGCCTGATCGAAGCGGGGCTCAACGCCGCTGCAAAGGCAACGGCAAGCAAGTTTGCAATGACGCCACCTCAGCGCTGATATGCACGGCGGTTTGCCGAAACATTCACTATGCTGATGTAGATTGATTCAGGTTCAGTTTGATTCAGGATCATTACCGAGAGGAGTTTTTCATGACAGCCCAGCTTTCCCCCCTGGCGCGTTTCGATAACCTGTTGCTCGCCACCGATGGCAGCGATGTCAGCGCCGGCGCGGTGAAAGCGGCGCTGCATATGGCGAGCCGATGCGGATCGCATCTCACCGTCATGCATATGGCGAAAACCCTGCCCGACTACGCTATGTACAACCCCGGCGGCGTGCAACAGGCCGAGGCGCAGGGCCATACGGTATTACAGGAAGTGGAAGCGCAGGCTGGCACCGCCTGTGTCAACTGCGCACCCGTGTTGCGCTACGGTGATGAGCCGGTGCGTGAAATCGCCAAGCAGGCCGAAGAAAGCCAAGCCGATCTGGTGGTCATGGGCCGGCGTGGCGTGCATTGGCTGGAACGTTTGATGCTCGGTGAAGCCGCCGCCCGCGTCATCGGCCATGTGCATTGCAGCGTGCTGGTCGTGCCAAAGGAATCAGGCATGTGGGACAAGGGCATCCTGCTCGCCGTCGATGGCTCCCGTTTCGCCGATGCTGCCGCCGTCTCCGCCGGCATCCTCGCCAAACGCTGCGGCCTGCCAGTCACCGTGCTGTCGGTCTGCGCCAACGACGACCTCAAATGTGAACTGGTGCAAGCGATGGCCGACCGAGTACGTGACCTGCTGCGCCAAGACGGTGTCGCCGCCGACAGCGTGGTCAAGGAAGGCAACCCGGCAAAAGCCATTGTCGAAGCCGCTGTGGAAAACGACTGCGACCTGATTGTGCTGGGCAGCCACGGCCGCACCGGGCTGGACCGCATTTTGATGGGCAGCGTTTCACAGCAGGTGGTAGTGCAGGCGAAATGCCCGGTTCTGGTGGCGAAGGCGGTGTGAAAGTGTGGTTCAGTACCACCAATGGCCGCAATGAATAGGACAGCGGCCTCCTAGGAGCCTGTCGGACTTTGGTCGTCGATAGCGAAAATCGACCCCGCCGAGGCCGTTTTTTGCCGGATTCGCCGCCGCATGGTTGTTCCATGGGGCAAGAAACCGGAGAAAAAGGGACCGGTGCGGTCGATTTGCAGCCGACGATTCCTAAGTTCGACAGGCTCCTAGATTCTTCTGTTGATCGCTCCTAAACCCTTGAAATGTCCCATGCATATGAGCGTTAGCGGTTTCGATCACCTTCGCCAAAAGGCGTGAGCCCGCTACCCGCCCTCGGACGGATTCAACTGCTGTTTCACGTTTGAAAGCCAAGCAGGCAGGTCGCGCCGCCATAATCTGTCGCCAAATTTCAACGGGTTTACGCCAATGCCCTTTTTGTTTGCCGGCATTCAAATTTGATTTGTCGTGGTCAATGTAAAAAGTTGAAGCCTTCACCTTCCTTGGTGGTAAAGCGGGGATCGGGTACTGGCTCTTCCGAAGGTGGTGGGGCGATTGGCGGGGGCGGGGGGTCAGGTTTGTCGATCTGTGGTGGTGGTGGCGCCAGTGGCGGTTCGCCTGGAGCGATGGGGTGTTTTTTTGTTGCCGGGGTGGTGGTTGAGCTTCCTTTCGGGGGAGCTTTCGGCGTTGGCTTGATCGCCGCTTTGCTCGCGTCGACCGGTTTTGCCGCTGCTGACGCGGCAGCTTCGGGGAGTGGGGCACCGGGGGGCGGCAGTGGGCCAACCTTCGGCGGGCTGCCTGACGGTTCCGCAGAATCCGCATCGAAAGCCTCGGCGAGTTCCTTCCAGCTGGGATCTGGCTTTTCATTTCCCAATACCAGTTGGTGTAGCGCGGGTTCCATGTCTTTCACGATCTGTACCGCGATGCCGCTGGTAAAGCGATAGTCCGCCGCAGCCTCGCCGGGAACGAAAACGGTCATCACGCCGAAGAAACGGGTGCTCAGGTAGAACGCAAAGGTTGCGGTGCGATTCATCACCTTGGATTCGATGACTGTACCGTTGGCGGCATAAACCTCCAGTCGATGGTCACCGGTACCGGTTTTTCCGCCAATCGGCAGTGGTGTGCCGTCAGCCAGCATGAAGGTGCCGCGTAAACGGCGGGCGGTTCCTTGTTCCACGACATCGGCCAACGCCTTTTTAATGACGTGCGCAATTTCAGGTACAAAAATCGACTCTGCCTGCGGTCGCTTGCGTTTCAACACGCTGTGGTAGGGCGTATTGGTGGCGAACTCGATGTGGGTCAGGGAGATCGGCGGCAGCTTGTCGCCGTCATTCGCAATCACCCCCATCATTTCGGCCAGTGCGGCGGGGCGGTCAGCGGAGGAGCCGATGGCTGTGGCGTAGGACGGAACCAGGCTGCCGAACGGGTAGCCTAATCGACGCCAGCGCTTGTGTAATACCTCGAATGCTTCGATTTCCAGTCGCGACAGAATGCGAATATCTTGCGCATTCTTGTGGCTGGTATTGATCAGCCAGTTGTAAACATCAATGCGTTCCTTGCCGCTGGCATCAACGATCTGACTCCAGCCGGCGCTTGGATTGGCGCGCAAATAACCAACCAGCCAGAGTTCGAGCGGGTGAATCTGGGCAATGTAGCCCCGATCGGAGAGATCGAATTTATCCGGGCCGTAGGTTTCGTACAGATACTGGAAATCGCTTTCGTCAAATGAGGCCGGGTTGTTCATACGGCTCTTGATGAAGGCGGTGAATGTCGAGATATCTGCTTTCGGATCAAGGTAGCGATACACCGCCGCCAGCCGCTTCGGATTCGCGGTCAGATGGTTGAGCATGGCGGCGGAAGTTTCTTCCGCTTTCAGGCCTTTGTATTTTTTGATGAAGCGCGACAGGTATGCCTTGCCTTCCTTATCGGCAAACTGTTTCAGGTAGACGCTGCGGCGCGGATCTTTCGGGTCGGCCAGAATCTGTGCGGCGCCCTTGGGGTCGCGGTAGATGAAGTGGCGAATTATGTCGCGCATCAAGCGGATGAATGGCAGGTTGACCGAGTTGCGGGTGGCTTCCCACATATTCATGACTTTATGGTCGTCATCGTGGTTGAAATTATTGAAACGATGTACGCCACCACCGGTAAAGAAAGATTCTTCCGGGTTGGCTGAATAGGATCGTGCCATGGCCGCGTCCAGCATGGGGCGCAGCGATTTGTCCTGCGCATTGGCGAGATAGCCGATCGCCCATTGCAGTAGCAGGTCTTTCTCCGCGATTTTGACTTTCTGCAGTTTGGCCTGACTCATGCCGGCGTACTGGTGATGTAGTTCCTCGACCAGTTGCAGGTAGGTGATCAGGGTACGCAGTTTTGCCGAAGAGCCCATATCGAGCTTGGCGCCCTTGTTGATGTCGAACGGCTGATTCAGGTTGTCGGCCTGCACCCGCAACAGTGCGCCATCCTCGGTGTTCTCGTACAAGGTGAAGCTGTAAATGGGTTTGCTCAGGTCGTTGTCGGGGTGCAGCAGGTATTGACCGTAGAGACCCGCTGCCTCGACCACGATGGGATCCGAGAGTCGTCGCAGGAAGGACGATACCGCGCGTTGCGTCGGGGCATGTAACGTTGAAGTTGCGTTGATGTCGAGGCGGTCAAGGTCGTACAAGCGTTCCACCCCGAGCCGACTGGACAATTCCGCGCGCAGGGTGTTGGACGCTTTGTTCTCGGCAAACTGTGTGCTGGTGTTCTTCTTCTTGCCGTTTTGATGAAAAGCGACCTGTTCGCGGATTGCCGCATCTCGGAAAGCCGGGGTGATTACTTTGGCTTCGGCCAGGAGCCGCAAGTGCGAATCAGCGACGGCATTGAGTTCTTTGCGGCCGGCAAGCAGGTAATACGATGGCTTGCGCTGTGAAATCAGTAGCGCAAGCACATGCTTGAAGGCACGTGCGGCGGCGGGAGTTGGTTGCGGCGACATGAGCAGACGGTTGGCCTGCTCGAAGTCGATCCGGAACCAGGCGTGCAGGCCGTCGCCGATGCCGTTGACCTCGCCATACCCGGGGGCCGCAGCAAGCGGCACGGTATTCAGGTAATCCAGCACAATGCGGCGTCGGTTCTCACGCGTGTCTTCGCCATCAAGGTATGCCCGCAGTGAGGCGGATGCCATCTGACGCAGTTTGTCGCTGGCGGTCATGGTGAGGCCATCGGGGGAATGGCGGTATTTCTCGATTTGCGTCGCCAGCGTCGATCCCCCTGGCACATTGCGCGATGGGTCGATGGTTTTCAGCATTTTTTCCAGCACCGCAGCGGCCAACCGGTCCCACTCCACCGCCGGGTTGCGCTGTGGGTGATTCGGGTCAAGCAATTCACGGTTTTCAATGAACAGCAGGGTATTGGCCACTACCGCCGGTACCGTTTTGAAATCGGCATAGGTATAGCGCGGATGCGGGCTGTCAAACAGAACGTCGCCACGACAATCGAACAGGGTCAAGCCGGCTACCGATTTTTCCTTGTAGGGCAGGAAGAGGCCGAAATCATCGATCCGCGCCATATCGGCCGAGATGCGTGCCTGCTGGGTGACTTCGAAGCCCTGATCCTTCAAACGCTGGATATAGATCGGTAAGCCGACATAGCCGAGGCGAATGTCATATGGCCCGGCAGTCGGTGTGCGCAGGTTACTGCTTTCGCCGACTTCACTCTGGAATGTGAGTTTTTTGCCATAGCCGGCCAATAACATGGCCTGAAATGGTGAGGCGATCAGCTCATACGCCGCGATCGCCGCGCCAACCATTAACAGAAAAACCAGAAAAGCCCACAGCCAGGGGCGGCGTTGCGGTCGTTTTGGGGGCAGTTTGCTGGTGTCGAGTGGGCGCAACTTGGATTCCGGCTTCGATTCCGGCTTCGAATCAGGCGTCAAATCAGGCATGTTTGTTATCGTTTTTCAAAAGAGACAGCAGCCTTCTCAGTCTGCCAACACGGGCTAACGGTTTACGCCAACCCAAGCCAGTCGCGCGGGCGCAGAAAGTCGGAGTACAGCCGCGCTTCCTCGCTGTCTGGCTCCGGATGCCAGTCATAACGCCATTTGACGATTGGCGGCATCGACATCAGGATGGATTCGGTGCGGCCGCCGGACTGCAGTCCGAACAGGGTGCCACGGTCGAAAACGAGGTTGAATTCGACATAGCGGCCACGTCGATAAGCCTGGAAATCACGTTCCCGTTCTCCGTAATGCATGCCGGCGCGGCGCTGCAGGATAGGCGCATAGGCGGCCAGGAAATGATCTCCGACCGATTCGATCAGATTGAAGCAGTGCTCAAACCCGCCTGCCGACAAGTCATCAAAGAAGATGCCGCCAATGCCGCGCGGTTCTTTGCGATGTTTGAGGTAGAAATACTCGTCGCACCATTGTTTGAAGCGTGGGTAGTAATCGGTGTTGAATGGATCGAGTGCACGTTTGCACATGCTGTGGAAATGCGTGGCGTCCTCTTCAAAACCGTAATACGGCGTCAAGTCCATGCCGCCGCCAAACCACCAGACCGGTTCTTCGCCCGGTTTTTCCGCTACAAAGTAACGCACGTTCATGTGCACAGTGGGGGCATACGGATTACGCGGATGCATCACCAGAGAAACGCCCATCGCCTCCCACTGGCGGCCGGCGAGTTCCGGCCGATGCGCGGAGGCGGAAGGAGGTAGTTTGTCGCCTTTGACATGCGAGAAATTCACCCCGCCGCGTTCCAGCACATCGCCATCCTCAACCAGGCAGGAAAGCCCGCCGCCGCCTTCCGGCCTTTCCCAGCCATCGCGGCGAAAGGGTTTGCCATCGATCTGCTGCATGCGTTCGACGATGAGTTGTTGTAATTCAAGAAGAAACTCTTTAACGCGCTCGGTATGCATGGAATTCGCCTGCGGGAAGATGCGGAATTTTAGCCCGGATGTTTCATGAATTCGCGTGATGATCGCGCAGGACTTTGTTTGCACTGGGAGTCTTGCGAAGGAGCGGCGTAGTTATTCATACGCCCGACTGAGCAAGACTTTCCAGTGCGGATAAGGAAACAGCGGGACCAGCGAGGGCGCGCGAGTATTCATGAAATATCCGGGCTAGCTGGATTGGATTCGCGATCGTGAACCGCATTCGCCTTATTGTGGCGGCGGTTTCCGATAGATATACAACGCGACACACAAGCCGCTCCCGACGGCATACAACAGCCAGGTCTGCGTTACCGCGTAGGGATAGAGCATCATGCTGATGCCGATCCACTTGGGTTTGGCAAGTGCCGCCTTGGCGCCGTATCGATAGGCCGCGATACCGATCAATCCGAACAGGATGAGGCCAAACAAATAAGCCGGGCTTGGCAGGGTGAGACCAAGTGATGCGAGATTGTTCAAATCATCCATTGCGCAATTTCACTCTGGGCTGAACGACGGATTCGTCGGGTACTCAACTATCGCCAAACGATTCGATCAGGCCGGGAAGCCTTTCGTAGTTGGGATATTTATCCTTCAGCCTTTCCAATGCGACGCGGGCCGCCGGCATGAATTCGTTGACGTTCTGGCCTTTGTGTTTCAGTGCAATGACTGTGGTGACCACGTTGGCCAGCAATTGCGGGGTGAGGTCTGGCGGTGTGTGTTCGACCAATTCCATGAACAGGATCAGTGCTTCCTTGGTCTTGTTGGCGCGCAGCAGATTCAGACCATCCAGAATGCGCGCCCTGGTTTTTGCTACGGCCTGGGTTTTGACGGCTTCCTGCCAAGCGGCATCACCCAGGACCGGCATCATTTCTCCATGCGCCATCGCGGTGGATGCCGTTTCAATTGCTTTTTCATCGTGTCCGGAGGCGATGAAGACCTCGCTGATGAACATGCCTTCCTTTGTGCTGTGCTCAATACTGGAAAGCGAGTTGACGATGCTCTCCAGGCGCGCTTCCTTTTCGGCCAACAAGGGCAGGCGGCGAGATTTGATGCCCTCTGGCATGGAGGCCAGTTCAGCTTTGTCCTTCTCGATCTGTTTCGCCAGGACATAGCCTTTACTGGCCTGAATGCTGGCCGATTGCTTGGCCAGAGGAACCTCACTTTCAAACCGCACAACGGCGGCAGTCGCTTTATCGAGTTGTCCCGTTTTCACCAGCCCGCGCACCAGCCGGGCGTGATCGGTAAAATCCTGCGCGACAGCGAATTTATTGGCTTCGACCACCTTGCAAGCCCATTGCACGGCACGGTTGTCATCCTCAACCCTTTCGGCGATTCGCGCGGTAGCCCGCATACGGTTGACTGTCGGCGAATTGGCGCAGGCTTTTTCCAGGATGGTCAGGGCCTTTTCCGGCTGATCGGCAGCTACATAGGTCTCGGCCAGCATGTCGATGGCATGCATGTAGTGAGGGGCTTCTGCGACCAGTTTTTCCAGCGTCGCCATTGCCGCTTCGGTGTGGTGCAGGTGCGCCTGAACACGGGCGACGCCGAGTGCGGCCCATGAGAAATGGCTCTGCAGGCGCTTGTAGTGCTTCAACGCTTTCACATAATCGCCCATCTGGATCAGGGCATCGCCTTTCAATCGCGCGGTATCGGCGTGCAGGCCTTCGCGCTCGGAGTAGGCGTCAACCAGTGCGATCACGGCTTCAAAATGTCCGGCATCGTATTGATCGTAGATCGGTTTCAGGCCAGGCGTTTTTTTGGATGGTTGCCGTATGCCCAGCTTGCGCTCTATCACCGGCAGCAAGTGGTCATACAGTTTGTCTGCGGTGAACGGCTTCAGCAGGTAGGCGTCCGGTGCGTGCTCGGCAACCTTTGCCACCGAGCCGTAATTGGTTTCTCCGGTCACCATGACGGCCAGCGAACTGCTGGCAATCAGATTTTCGTTGCGGATCAGTTCGAGCAATTGCTGCCCGTCGGTCGCGTCACCCAGGTAGTAATCGAGCAGAACCAGGTCGAACTTTTCGGCGCGCATCTTGTTGATAGCGACGGCGGCATTCGGTGCTTCGGAGACCCGGCTGACCCCCAAGCTGGTGAGTTGCGATTTCATCATCGAACGCATCGACGCCAAATCATCCACGACCAGTGCGCGCAGGTTGTAATCTTCAAGCATAGGGCTGTCCTGTAGCCGGTTGAATCATCCGACTTGTTGAAGTCGAAAGTAGCCGGCAGGTTTCATATCAATTTCCGCATCCCTGCGTCGTATGGGCTCAAACCACCAGAAGCAAACGTTCCAACAGTAACACCAACAACAGCAGCCCGATCAGTGCGAAACCGGCTTTCAAGCCGATTCCCGCGAATTTGAGCCAGCGCGAATCCCGGGTCAAGGCGTAGCCCAACAGGCTGAAGATCAGCACGCCGCCAATGATGATCAGAAATATTCGGATCGCCAGCATCAGATGGTCTGCGGGTACAGCCGCAGCAGCGCGGGCGGGGTTTTGGCGTCAGTCTCGAATACCGCCCATTCCCAGGCGCTGGCATCCTCAGTCAGTGCGCGCAGCAGGCGGTTGTTGAGGCCGTGGCCGGATTTGTAGGCGGTGAAGGCACCGAGTATCGGATGGCCGGTCAGGTAAAGATCGCCCACCGCGTCCAGCACCTTGTGTTTGACGAACTCATCGGCATAACGCAGGCCGTCGTTGTTGAGGACGCGGAATTCGTCCATCACGATGGCGTTATCCAGCGTACCGCCAAGCGCCAGACCTTTGCTGCGCAGATATTCCACTTCATTCATGAAGCCGAATGTACGCGCCCGGCTGACTTCCTTGACGTAGGACTCGCGGCTGAGGTCGATGTGCATTTCCTTTGCCGAATTGCGGAATACCGGGTGGTCGAAGTCGATGCTGAACGACAGCGTGCAACCTTCGAGCGGGTCGAATTGCGCCCACTTGTGATTGGCGCCTTCACCCTCTTCGATGCGCACCGTTTTCAGCACGCGCATGAAACGCTTTGGGGCGTTCAGGGTTTCAATCCCGGCCGCTTGCACCAGATAAACCCAGGGCGCGGCAGAGCCATCCAGGATGGGGACTTCTGGACCGTCGATGTCGATGAATACGTTGTCGATGCCGAGTCCGGCCAGTGCCGACATCAGATGTTCCACCGTAGCAACTTTGGCACCATTGCCTTCGAGCGCCGAGCAGAGACGGGTATCGGTGACCCTTTCCGGTGCAACCAGGAAATCGGCTGGCGCGGGTAGGTCAATGCGACGAAACACAATACCGGTTTCCGGCGGCGCCGGGCGCAGCGTCAGATTCACCCGCTCGCCGGTATGCAGGCCGACGCCGGTAGTGCGAATCTGGGTTTTGACTGTACGTTGCGCGATCATGATTCTGTTTCTGCTAACCCATTGAAGAATATGGAATTCTATCCCGGGCGGAAAGGAGGGGAATCCGCCCGGAATCGTTCCCGGTCAAGCATCTGCAGCGACGTGGCAGTGTAGCGACAGGCCGAGATGAATGTTGCCTCAACGAGCCAGCATGCAGTCGGATCAATCCGCCTGCTTGCGCAGGAAAGCCGGAATGTCCAGCGCCTCGATGCCCGCGCTTTGCGCCATCTCGACGGCTGCCTGATTGCGGCGTGAACGAATGGCGGTCGGCGTGTCGTAGTTACCGTTGGCGTCATAACCACCAAAGCCGGTCGGGCCGTCCGTGCCGGTCATCTGGGTCTGGATTGGCTCAACGATGCGGATGATCGGCGGTTTGGCAGCGCTGCGTACCGGATTTCCCAGGCCAGTTGCGACCATGGTGACGCGCAGACTGGAGCCCATCGCTTCGTCGAACGAGGTACCGACAATCACAGTGGCTTCCTCGGCGGCGAAGCTCTGGATGGTATTCATCACCTCGTAGTATTCCTGCATCGTCAGGCTGTCATCGGAAGTGATGTTGACCAGCACGCCGCGCGCACCCTTGAGGTCGACGTTCTCCAGCAACGGGCTGGCGACGGCGGCTTCGGCGGCTGCCCGGGCGCGATCTTCGCCGCTGGCATCGGCGGAACCCATCATTGCCATGCCGATCTCGCTCATCACCGTCTTCACATCGGCGAAGTCGACGTTGATCATGCCCGGTTTGCTGATGATCTCGGAAATGCCGGACACCGCGTTGTGCAACACGTCGTTGGCGGCGATGAAGGCATCAGTCAGCTTGGCGTTGCCGCCCATGACTGCGATCAGCTTCTCGTTCGGGATCACGATCAGGCTGTCGACATGCTCCGACAAGGATTTCAGGCCGGTTTCGGCGGAGCGCATGCGCTTGCCTTCGAAACTGAATGGCTTGGTCACCACAGCCACCGCCAGAATGCCGAGATCCTTCGCCACTTCCGCCACCACGGGTGCTGCGCCGGTACCGGTGCCGCCGCCCATGCCGGCGGCGATGAACAGCATGTCGGCGCCGTCGATCAGTTCCGCGATGCGCTCGCGATCTTCCAGCGCCGCTTCACGGCCGACTTCCCATTTGCCACCAGCGCCAAGACCCTTGGTTGCCGAATTGCCGATCTGCAATTGCACTGCGGCCTTGTTGCGGCGCAGCGCCTGTGCATCGGTATTGATGGTGATGAACTCCACCCCGGTCATGCCACGATTGATCATGTGATCGACTGCGTTGCCGCCACAACCGCCGACACCGATGACCTTGATCACGGCATCCTGACTTTGCATATCTTCCAGTTCAAATAGCATTTTCCATCCCTCCTTCAGTGACACATGTACAGCGAAAAAACACCGAGCCCACCCCGGTATTCAAGAAAAACCTGGGTCATTCCGGCGTAGGCCGGAATCCAGCCGATCAACCGACTGGACACCGGCTTGCGCCGGTGTGACGTTAAAAATTCTGTTTGAACCATGCCTTCATCCGTTCCAGGATCTGGCTGAAGCTGGCGCCCTGAATGCGCGCAGCCTGATCGATTTCATGTTTTTCCAGGCCAGCCAGCAGCAGGCCAACACTGGTTGCGAAGCGCGGATTGCGCACCCGCTCGGAAAAGCCGCCGACATACTCCGGCAGGCCAATGCGCACCGGCATGTGGAAGACTTCCTCGGCCAGTTCCACCATGCCGTGCATCAGGCTGGAACCGCCGGTCAGCACCAGGCCGGAGGAAATCTGCTCTTCGAAACCGCTGCGCCGCAATTCCGCCTGCACCAGGCTGTACAACTCTTCGACGCGCGGTTCGATGACTTCCGACAGCAATTGTTTGGAGAGCATGCGCGGACCGCGTTCGCCGATGCCCGGCACCTCGATCATTTCCTTGGGATCCGCTAACTGGCGCAGTGCGATGCCATGTTGAATCTTCAGATCCTCGGCTTCGCGCGTTGGTGTGCGCAGGGTCTGCGCGATGTCGTTGGTGATCTGGTCTCCCGCGATCGGAATCACCGCCACATGCTGGATGGCACCGCGTGTGAACACTGCGATGTCGGTGGTGCCGCCGCCGATATCGACGATGCAGACGCCAAGATCCTTTTCGTCGTCGTTCAACACCGAGTAGCTGGAAGCCAGCGGTTGCAGGACCAGATCGCGCACTTCCAGGCCGCAGCGGCGGACGCATTTGACGATGTTTTGCGCCGCCGACACCGCGCCGGTGACGATGTGGACCTTCACTTCCAGACGCACGCCGGACATGCCGAGCGGCTCGCGCACGCCGTCCTGGCCGTCGATGATGAATTCCTGCGGCAACACATGCAGCACTTGCTGATCGGCTGGAATGTTGAGCGCGCGGGCGATGCCGATGACCTGATCGACATCGGCTTGCGATACCTCGCGATCTCGAATCGGCAGCATGCCGCTGGAGTTCTGTGCCTTGATGTGGCTGCCGGCAATACCGGTATAAACCTGGGTGATCTTGCAGTTGGCCATCAGCTCGGCTTCCTCCAGCGCGCGCTGGATCGCCGACACGGTGGCTTCGATGTTCACCACGACACCTTTCTTGAGGCCGCGCGATGGCGCTTGCCCCATTCCGATGATGTTGATGCCACCTTCGGGCATCGGCTCCGCCACCAGGGCGACGATTTTCGAGGTGCCGATATCGAGGCCGACGATCAGGTCTTTGCTTTCAGTCATTTTTTTCATCTGGTTTCATGCCGAAGGGGTTTGCCTGGGGTCTGGTTTTCGTGGGATGGGATGCTGCGGTTCGCCTGCGAACCCGTTTGGATACCGCATATCGACACGTTGTATTGGTCCGACCGCAGCCAGCGCCTGGGGATAGAACAGGGCGAACCGGGCCAGCCGTTCGTTTAATTTATCGCGCCCAAGCTCGATGCTGATGCCGCCCGTCAGGCGTATCCGCCAGGACAGCCGCGCACTGACCACGATCTGTTCGACCTGCGCATCAATCGGCCGCACCAACTCGGCGAATTCGCCATAGCGGCGCGCCAGTTCATGCTGCATGCCTTCCGGCGCGTAGATGCGCGGCAGACCGGTCCAGGGCAGGACCGGGAAAATGTCACCATGCGTGTTCAGTGTGGCGCGGTCGTTCCAGGCCGCCGCAGCCTGATGTTCGGTCAGCTCGATGACCAGCCGACCCGGCCAAAGACGGCGAATCTGAGCTTGCCGCACCCAGGGCAGTTTTTCGAAATCGGCATGCACCCGGTGCAGATTCATCGAGAAAAATCCGCCGCTGAGCTTGTCCGTCAGTTTTCTTGCTTCGAACCGCGTGTCAGCATGGTTGGCGCCGAGCACATTGATCTGGCGGAATGGGAAAGCCGCTTCCAGCAACGCACGGCCGCCGATCCAGACTGCGAACAGCAGCGTGGCCAGAATAATCAGGCTACTGAGGCGGTTGAGAGCGTCCGGGTTATTCCACATGTTCAGCCCACCTCGCACATGGAAAGAATCCGCAGGCACAAATCGGCGAATTCCAGTCCGTCAACCCGCGCCGCCATCGGCGCCAGGCTGTGGCTGGTCATGCCGGGTGCGGTATTGGCTTCGAGCAGATAGGGCAGGCCGGCGTTATCGAGCAGGAAATCGATACGCGCCCAGCCACGACAGCCCAGTGCCTGATAACCCTGCACGGCGAGTTGCCGCATCTGCGCTTCGGCGGCATCGCTCAAACCACTCGGGCACAGATAGCGGGTGTCGTCGCGGAAATATTTGGCTTCATAGTCGTAGAACTCAGTCGTCGGCACGATGCGGATCGAAGGCAGGGCGCGTGCGTCGGTATCGCTTCCCAGGATGGCGACGGTGAATTCACCGCCGCTCATGCCGCGTTCCGCAAGTACCAGGCTGTCGTGTTGGGCGGCTTCCTGATACGCCGCCGGCAGTTCGGCCGCCGTTTTCACCTTGACGATGCCGATGCTGGAACCCTCGCGCGCCGGTTTGACGAACAGCGGTAAACCGAGCTGTTCAGCCACCGCCGCGAAATCGGTTTCGGCAGTCAGTACGGCATAGTCTGGAATCGGCAGGCCGCAGGCTTGCCAGACCAGTTTGCTGCGCCACTTGTCCATTGCCAGCGCCGAGGCCAGCACGCCGCTACCTGTGAACGGCAGGTTCATCAGGGTCAACGCACCCTGCAGCGTGCCATCTTCGCCGCCGCGACCGTGCAGGGCGATGAATACGCGGCTGAAACCTTCGCTCTTCAACTCGGCCAGCGGCCGTTCGGACGGGTCGAAAGCATGCGCATCGACGCCCCGGCTTTGCAAGGCGGCCAGCACTGCCGAGCCGCTGTTGAGGGAAACTGCGCGTTCGGCCGAGTTGCCGCCGTACATCACGGCAACCTTGCCGAATTCGTGTGCCGCGACCGGAGCGTTCATGATTTGTCCCCCAGGATGCGGATTTCACGTTGCAGCTTGATGCCGAATTTTTCTTCCACCCGTGCCTCAACCTTGTCGATCAGGCATTCGATGTCACTGGCGGTGGCTCCACCCAGATTGACGATGAAGTTGGCATGCTTGGGCGAAACCTGAGCGTTACCCAGTTTTTCGCCTTTCATGCCGCAGGCCTCGATCAGACGCGCGGCAAAGTCGCCAGCCGGATTGCGGAATACTGAACCGGCGTTGGGCAGGTTGAGCGGCTGGCTGGCAATCCGCTTTTCCAGCAACTGCTTGATTTCCAGCCGCGCTTGCGTGCCGTCGCCGCGCGGGAACATGAACCAGGCGCCGACAAACCATTCATTGCAGGTGTTGGTCAGTTTTTCGTCGAGTGCTGCATCCGGCTCGACATGGCGATAGCTGACGCGGTACTCCTTCGGCGAACGCCGATTCACCTCGCCGCAGCGGTTGATGGTCAGTACCTGATTGACGAATTCCCAGGTCTCATGGCCGTAACAGCCTGCGTTCATTGCCAGCGCGCCGCCGACCGTGCCGGGAATGCCGGCGAGAAATTCGGCACCGACCAGATCGTGGGTTGCGGCGAAGCGGGCCACCTTGGGGCTGCTGACGCCGGCTTCGGCGAAGATCACGCCGTAGGGGCTGGCCGCATCGCTGCCATTGGTACGTCGCTGTTCAAGATCGATCCTGCGCAGTGCGCCATGCAGATGAATCACCGTGCCGCGCAGGCCGGCATCGCGCACCAGCAGGTTGCTGCCGAGGCCGATGAAGTACACCGGTTCATCGCGTTCCAACGTTTTCAGGAAAGCGCCCAGATCGGCCAGATTGGCCGGTGTGTATAGCCGATCCGCTTTGCCGCCGGCACGCCAGCTGGTGTAACCGCTCATGGCGGCGTTGAGCAGCAACTCGCCCTGGGTGCCGGGCACTTTCAGCGGGGGGTTGTTGTATTCGGCCACGATCATGCGGTGGTCCCGTCCACATGCAGGCTGGCCAATCGGGCCGGCGTCTGGCCGATCGAGCCGGCACCCATGCACAGCACGACATCGCCGTCTTGAATGAAATCGGCCAGCGCGGCGGGCAGTTCGTTGATGTCGGCGATGAACACCGGCTCCACCTTGCCGGCGACTCGCACTGCGCGGGCCAGGCTGCGGCCGTCGGCGGCGACGATGGGTTGTTCGCTGGCGGCATAGACTTCGGTCAGCAGCACCGCATCAGCCAGCGACAACACCTGTACGAAATCCTCGAACAGATCGCGGGTGCGGGTGTAGCGATGCGGCTGGAAGGCGAGAACCAGCCGGCGGCCGGGGAAGGCGCCGCGCGCGGCGTTGAGTGTGGCGCGCATTTCCACTGGGTGGTGGCCGTAGTCATCGATCAGGGTGAAGGTTCTTCCTTGTGCCAGCGTGATCTCGCCATAACGCTGGAATCGACGACCGACGCCGCTGAATCCGGCCAGTGCCTTCTGCACGGCAGCATCCGGCACTTGTAGTTCCCACGCCACTGCGATCGCGGCCAACGCGTTCAGTACGTTATGTATGCCGGGCAGATTCAGCGTAATGTCGATCGGTGAGCGGGTGCCGTTGCGCAACGCGGTGAACTGCATGCAGCCATCCTCGGCACGGATGTTCACCGCCTGGATCGTGCAATCGTCGGTCGTGCCGTAGGTCATCACCGGTTTGGTGATGCGTGGCAGCAGGCCGCGCACGTTGGCGTCATCAGCGCAGACCACGGCCATGCCCCAGAACGGCAACCGATGCAGGAATTCGATGAACGCCGACTTCAGTTTCTCGAAGTCGTGGCCGTAGGTTTCCATGTGGTCGGCGTCGATGTTGGTGACGATCGACAACACCGGCGACAGAAGCAGGAAGGAGGCGTCGGATTCGTCCGCTTCCGCAACCAGCCATTCCCCGCTGCCCAGGCGGGCATTGGCGCCGGCGGCGAGCAACTTGCCGCCGATGACGAAGGTCGGGTCCATGCCGGCTTCGTTCAGCACGCTGGCAATCAGGCTGGTGGTGGTGGTCTTGCCATGCGTGCCGGCGATGGCGATGCCCTGTTTGAAGCGCATCAACTCGGCCAGCATCATCGCCCGCGCCACGACTGGAATATGGCTTTCCCGCGCCGCGACGACTTCCGGGTTGTCATCCTTGATGGCGCTGGAAATCACCAGCACGTCGGCGTCGGCTACATTTTCTTTGGCATGCCCCTGGAACACGGTCGCGCCCATGTTGGCCAGCCGTTGGGTGACGGCGTTGCTGGCGCCATCGCTGCCGGACACCTGATAGCCCAGATTGAGCAGCACTTCGGCAATGCCGCTCATGCCGGCGCCGCCGATGCCGACGAAGTGAATGCGGCGGACTTTATGTTTCATGCCTGTCTCCGGGCCGCCCCAAGACGGGCATTGCTCCCCCTTGGGGGCAGCGAACAAAGTGAGCGTGGGGGGCGTTCATTGGACGAGTTCCTTTACAACTTGTGTGACCCGCGCTGTGGCTTGCGGTTTTGCACGGACGCGTGCCTTGCTGGCGCGGTCGAGCAATATTTCACGCGTCAACGCGGCCAGCCACTCAGCCAGCCTTTCCACGCCGAGCTCGCGTTGCTGTATCAGCCAGGCCGCTTCTGCATCGGCCAGAAAGGCGGCGTTGGCGCTTTGATGGTCGTCCACGGCGAACGGGAAGGGCACGAACAACGCGGCGCAACCTGCCGCCGCAACTTCGGCCACGGTCAACGCGCCGGCACGACAGATCACCAGATCGGACCAGTCATACGCCGCCGCCATATCGGTAATGAAGGTCAGGCACTCCGCCTCGACATTGGCGGCGGTGTAGTTCGCTTGCAGGGCGGCCAGGTGTTTTGCGCCAGACTGGTGCCGCACGAGCGGACGTTGCGCCGGTTCAAGCATCGCCAAGGCCTGGGGAATCAGTTCGTTCAGTGCCGTAGCACCAAGGCTGCCGCCCACCACCAGCAGACGCAGCGGACCCGTGTGCTCCGCATAGCGGGTGGCCGGGTCGGGCAGGGCGGCGATCTCCGGCCGCACCGGGTTGCCGACCCACTCGCTGTCGATTTCGCGGCAGGGCAGCGGTTTATCCTTCCCGCTCTTGAAAGCGGTCGGCCAGCCGACCAGGACACGGTCCGCCAGACAGGCGAGCAGGCGATTGGTCAGGCCGGCGATGGCGTTCTGCTCGTGGATGACCAGGGGTTTGCCAAGCAGGCTGGCCATCATGCCGCCCGGAAAAGCGACATAACCGCCCAGACCGAGCACCACATCCGGCCGTATCCGGAAGATCGCCCGCGCCGCCTGCCAGAAAGCGGCGAGTAGATTGGCTGGCAGCAACAATTTGGTGAGCAGACTCTTGCCACGTACACCGGCAACGCGCACCCAGGCCATCTCGAAGCCCTTTTCCACCGCCAGCTTCGCTTCCATACCTGCCTGCGTACCCAACCAGACGACACGCCAGCCTTCCTTGCGCAAAGATTCCGCCACTGCCAGCGCCGGCATCACATGGCCTCCGGTGCCGCCGGCCATGACCAGCAGGGTTCTGCTCATATGAGTTGGCGTCATCTGCGTTTGTGTCACATGCGCTTGTGTCACATGTGCTTGCGTCATATGCGCCTCCCCTCACCGGCCAGACGTCCGCTGCGCGAGCCGAGGTTGCTGCCCTTCATCATGCAGCGATTCTCGAAGTCGACCCGCAGCAACACTGCCAGCGCCAGACAGTTGGCGATGATGCCGGAGCCGCCGTAACTCATCAGCGGCAGGGTCAGCCCTTTGGTCGGCAGCAGGCCGAGGTTGACGCCCATGTTGATGAACGATTGCACGCCCATCCAGACACCGATGCCTTGCGCCACCAGGGCTGCGTAGTTACGACCCATCAGGCCGGCTTGCCAACCTATCGAGAACGCGCGCCAGGTCAGCCAGGCAAATAAACCAATCACCGTCATCACGCCGATCAAACCGAGTTCCTCGCCAGTCACCGCGAGCAGGAAGTCGGTGTACGCCTCGGGCAGATAGAACAGTTTTTCAACGCTGTCGCCTAGGCCGACACCCGTGAATTCGCCGCTGCCGAAGGCGATCAGCGCGTGTGATAGCTGATAGCCGGCGCCGTAAGGATCAGACCAGGGATTCAGATAACTGGTGACGCGCGCCAGACGATAGGGTGACAACACCACCAGCAGCACGAAGCCGATTGCCAGCAGCACGATCAGGCCGACAAACAGACGGGCATTCAGGCCGCCGAGGAACAGGATGGCGAGGGCAATGAACACGATCACCACGAAGGCGCCGAAGTCCGGCTCAAGCAGCAACATGGCGCCAAGGAACAACATCACCAGGAACATCGGCAGGAAGCCTTTTTTCAGGCTCTGCATATGCGCTGCCTTGCGCACGGTGTAGTCGGCGGCATACAGAATGGTGGCGAATTTCATCAATTCAGAAGGCTGGAAATTGCCTAGCGGACCAAGTGGAATCCAGCGCCGGCTGCCGTTCACTTCGCGCCCTATAAACGGAATCAGCACAACTACCAGTGCGGCGGCGCCAAGCATGAACAGAATCGGCGACAGTTTTTGCCAGGTATCGATCGGAATCTGCAGCGCGGCATAACCGGCGCCGAGCCCGATGGTCAGATACATCGTATGGCGGATCAGATAGAACGCCGATTGGTTGGCTGCGGATTTCGCTTCCGCCGTCGGTACCGAGGCGGAATAAACCATCACCAGGCCGATCATCAGCAAAGCCAGCGAAGCGAACACCAGGCCCCAGTCATACGGGGTCAGGGCGGTGCGCTTGAGGGCGGCGTTATGAAACATCGCGGCAACCTCTGCGTTGTCGCGTGCGCCGTTCCACGGCGATCGCCTGTTTTTGCCGACGGCGTTCGCTCATTCGCCGGCATTGGTCGTGCTGGCAGGCCAGATCTTTGACCGCGGTAATGAACACCTCGGCCCGATGCGCATAATTCCGAAACATGTCCCAACTTGCGCAAGCCGGCGACAGCAAAATGGCATCGCCGGGTTGCGACAGGGCGAAGGCTTGTTGCACGGCGTCATGCATGCTTTCGGCGCGATGCACCGGGCATGCTTCGCCAACGGAAGCTGAAATCAGTGGACCATCACGGCCGATCTGCACAACGGCACGGGCGTTCTTCACTGCTTCGCGCAAGGGCGAGAAATCCTGCCCTTTGCCGTCGCCGCCGGCGATCAACACAACGGGTACGGTAAAGCCGAGCAAGGCCGCGGCAGTAGCGCCGACATTGGTACCTTTCGAGTCGTCATAGAAGGTGCGTCCGTCGATTTCCATGACGTGCTGGACCCGATGCGGCAGCCCCTGGAAGGTCTTCAACGACGGCACCAGGCCGTCATACGGCAAGCCGATGGCGCGGCACAGCGCCAGCGCGGCAAGCGCGTTGGCGGCATTGTGCAGACCTGCGATGGGCAGCTTGTCGACTGGCAACAGCGCTTCCTCGTCTTCCGCCAGCCAGAGTCGTTCCTTGCGCTGGGTAAGACCGTAAGAAACGGGTGAAGGGTGAAACGTGAAATGCGAAGGCTGTTGGCTCATCCCGATGCTGAAGGTCGAAATGGTGCGGCCAGGCAAGGCCATCGCCATCACCGCCGCATCGTCGAGGTTCAACACCTGCACGCCGTTGCCGGCAAAGACACGCGTTTTGGCGGTCGCGTAATCGTCCAGACTCATATAACGATCCATGTGATCTTGAGAAATGTTCAACACCGTCGCCGCGTCGGGATGCAGGCTGGACGTGGTTTCGAGTTGAAAACTGGAGAGTTCAAGCACCCAGACATCGGGATCCTTGTTCAGCGTTTCCCGGTTATCGAGCGCTTCCAGCACCGGCAGTCCGATGTTGCCGGCAACTACGGTATCAAGGCCGACGGCTGAACACAGATGGCCGACCAGGCTGGTCACCGTGCTCTTGCCATTCGAGCCGGTGATCGCGATGACCTTGGTTTTTGTATCGCGGATTGCGCGGGCGAACAGTTCTACATCGCCTACTACATCCTTTCCGGCCGCGATTGCACGCTGGATTTCCGGCGTCGCCAGCGCGACGCCGGGACTGACTACGACCATGTCGGCCCAGTCAATATCGGCGCTCTGGAAACCGCCCAGGCTCAGCTTCACTTCCGGGAAGGCTTCACGCAGATGCTGCGCATGCGGCGGTTCGTCGCGGCTGTCGGTGGCGCGCACGTTGGCGTCGTGTTCCAGCAGCCAGCGCACGCAGGACGCGCCGGTATCGCCGAGGCCGATGACCAGGGCTTTGACGTTGGAGAAACTTGATGCCTGCGTATTCACGTTTGCTTACCTCAACCTTAACGCAGCTTCAACGAAGCCAGACCGATCAACACCAGAATCATCGAGATGATCCAGAAGCGGACAACAACCTGGGTTTCCTTCCAGCCTTTTTTCTCGAAGTGGTGGTGGATAGGCGCCATCAGGAAGACGCGTTTGCCGCGCAATTTGAACGATCCCACCTGCACCATCACCGAGATGGCTTCGGCGACGAAGACGCCGCCCATGATGAACAGCACGATTTCTTGCCGCACGATCACCGCCACCACGCCGAGCGCGGCGCCCAGCGCCAGCGCGCCGACGTCGCCCATGAAGACTTCCGCCGGATAGGCGTTGAACCAGAGAAAGGCCAGACCGGCGCCGACCATTGCGGTGCAAAACACCACCAGTTCACCGGCGCCGGGAATGTGCGGCAGGCCAAGGTATTTGGAGAACACTGCGTGGCCGGCGACGTAGGCGAAGATGGCCAACGCGCCGGAGACCATCACGGTGGGCAGGATAGCGAGGCCATCGGCGCCGTCGGTCAGGTTGACCGCGTTGCTGGTGCCGACAATGACGAAGTAGGCCAGCACGACGAAGCCGACGGCGCCGAGCGGCATCACGATATGTTTGAAGAACGGCACGATCAGCTCGGTCTGCGCCGGCAGGTGCGCCGACCAGGCCAGCCAGGCAGCGATGCCGGCGGCGATCACCGATTGCCAGAAATACTTCCAGCGTGAAGCCAGGCCGCGCGGATTTTTCTCCACCACCTTACGCCAGTCATCGACCCAGCCGATGGCGCCGAAACCAACCAGCGTCAGCAGCGCGATCCAGACGTAGTGATTGGTCAGGTCAGCCCACAACAACGTGGTCAGGATGATCGACGCGAGGATCAGCGCGCCGCCCATGGTTGGCGTGCCGGCCTTGACCAGATGGGTTTGCGGACCGTCGTCGCGTACCGGTTGACCAACTTTCAGCTCGGTCAACTTGCGGATCATTGCCGGGCCGAGGATGAACGAGATCAACAGCGCGGTCAGCGCCGCCAGCACGCCACGCAGCGTGATGTACTGGAACACGTTGAAGGCGCGGATGTCGTGGCCGAGCCACTGGGCGAGCATCAGGAGCATGTGTTGTCCTCCGTGAAGGATCTGACGACCCGTTCCATCTTCATGAAGCGCGATCCCTTGACCAGCACCGAGACATCAGGCCCGAGAGCGCATTCGATTTCAGCCAGCAATTCTTCGATGCGCTCGAAATGCATTGCGTTGTTACCAAAGGCTTCGACTGCATTGATTGACATCTCGCCAAGACAAAGCAGGCGGTCGATGCCGGCGGTGCGTGCTTTCTGGCCGACTTCGCGATGCAATTCAGCGGCGTTGGGACCGAGTTCGCCCATGTCGCCCAGCACCAGAATGCGCGTCCCCGGCCGCGCCGCCAGCACCTGGATGGCCGCCAGCACGGAGTCGGGGTTGGCGTTGTAGGTATCGTCGATCAAGGTGGCACCGAGAATGCAGGCATGCGTTTGCAGGCGCCCCTTGACGCCGCTGTAGTTGGCCAGGCCCTCGGCGATCGATTTGGCCGGAATGCCGAGCGCCAGTGCCAGACTGGCGGCGGCGGCGGCATTGCGCAAGTTGTGCTGGCCGGGCACCTGCAGCGTGGTTTCGATGCGGCCTGCCGGGGTTTCCAGCACGAGCGGTGTTTGCAGGTCTGTCTGGCTGGTTGCAACGATGCGCACATCGGCATGTTCGGCAAAGCCGAAGCTCAATACCTTGTGGCGAATGGCGAGGCTGAGCCAGAGATCGGCATGCGGATCATCGATATTGATGATGGCAATGCCGTCGTCTTTCAGTCCGGCGTAGATCTCGCCTTTGGCGTGCGCCACCGCCTGGATCGTGCCCAAGCCTTCGAGATGGGCGCGCAACGCGTTGTTGACCAGTGCCACATCCGGCCGTGCAATCCGGGTCAGATAGTTGATTTCGCCGGGATGGTTCATGCCCATTTCGATCGCCGCGTAGCGGTGTTCCGGGCTCAATTTCAACAGCGTCAACGGCATGCCGATGTCGTTGTTGAGATTGCCTTCGGTAGCCAGCACGCTGGCCGCACCGACTTCGATGGCGAGGATCGCTGCCAGCATTTCCTTCACTGTGGTCTTTCCGTTGCTGCCGGTGATTGCGGCGATCCTGGCCGGCATTCGGCTGCGATGCCAGGCAGCCAGTTTTCCGAGGGCTTGCAACGTGTCATCCACCATCAGGGCCGGGCTGATCGCCATCTGCGCGCTTGCCGCCACCATGACCGCAGCGGCGCCTTGTTCCAGCGCCTTGGCGGCGAAGCTGTGGCCGTCATAGCGCGGCCCTTTCAAGGCCACGAACAGACAACCCGGACTGAGTTTGCGCGAGTCGCTGACGACTGCGTTGATGCTGACGTCGGCGCCGACAGCGGCGGCGTTGAGGGCCTGGGCGGCTTCATGCAGACGCATGCGAATTCCTTGCTGGATTGAATGATCTGGCCGCCAGCGCGAGTCGTGCTTCGGCGAGATCGGAGAAGGGGTGTTTGACGCCTTTGATGTCCTGGTAATCCTCGTGCCCCTTGCCGGCGAGAACGACGATGTCGTCCGGACGGGCTTGCAGGATCGCCGAACAGATCGCGGCGCGGCGGTCGAGGATGACGGTCTGGTCCGGTGGCATGCCGCTGAGAATGCCGGCGACGATATGGGCCGGGTCTTCGTGACGCGGATTGTCGCTGGTGACGATGGCGAGATCGGCGCGCGCCGCCACTGCTGCGCCCATCAACGGGCGCTTGCCGGTGTCGCGGCCACCGCCGCAGCCGAACACACAGATCAGGCGACCTGTCGTCAGCGGTTTCAGCGCCGCCAGCACTTTGTCGAGCGCGTCCGGTGTGTGGGCGAAGTCGATGATCACGCTGGGATCGTCGGCGCTGGCATGGACACGTTGCATGCGGCCGGCAACCGGCTGCATTTTTGCCAGCGCGGCCAATGCCAGTTGCAGCGGCACCTCGCTGACCAGCAGAGCGCCCAGCGCGGCAAGCAGGTTGTAGGCGTTGAACTCGCCCAGCAATGGCGAATCGAGTTGAGCGTCGCCCCAGGGCGAGGTGATTTCCAGGTGCAGGCCGTGGCGATCGGCTTGGCAGCGCCGCGCGCGCAGGTCGCCGGCATGCAGGCCGTAACTGAGTACCCGGGTTGTGCCGTGGCGGAGTTGTTCGACCAGCGCGGCGCCGAGTTCGTCATCGGCGTTGAGCACCGCCGCCTTCAGGCCAGACCAGTGGAACAGGCGCGATTTCGCGGCAGCGTATTGCTGCATGTCGCCGTGATAGTCGAGGTGATCGCGCGACAGATTGGTGAAAACGGCAACATCAAACTCGACACCTTCGACGCGGCCCTGATCGAGGCCGTGCGAGGAGACTTCCATCGCCACGCCGGACGCCCCCGCAGCGCGGAAATCCGCCAGCAGATGTTGCAGGGTGACGGCATGGGGCGTGGTGTGGCTGGCGCTGGCGAGTTGGCCGGGAAAGCCATTGCCCAGGGTGCCGATGGTGGCCGTCTTGCGGCCCAGACCGGTGAACGCGGCGGCTAGCCATTGCGCCACCGAGGTCTTGCCGTTGGTGCCGGTGACGCCGGTCATCCACAGTGCTTGCGAGGGGTGGCCATACCAGGCGGCGGCAAGTGATGCAGCCTGTGCCTTCAGATTCGCGATCGGCAAATGTGGCACGTGCCAGGCTTCGTTCCATTCAGCGCCGGTTGGCTCCCATACCACGGCTGCGGCGCCAGCATGGATCGCGCTGACGATATGGTCGCGGCCATCATGTTCGGCGCCCGGGAAAGCCAGGAAGACATCACCCGCTTCGATCTGTCGGCTGTCGGCGCTGAGGTTGCGCGCGGCCGGGACGAGGGCGCGCAGGCTGGCGACCAGCTCGATGGCCCGCGTCATGTCGCCTCCGCCACGGCGGGTGTGAACGGCACCACCGGCGCTTCGCCGGGCGGCGCGCTGCTGCTGTCGAACGGCGCATCGGGCGGCAGTGCCATGAAACGCAGTGCGCCGGCCATCACTTTCGAGAACACCGGTGCGGCGACCAGGCCGCCGTAATAGCGCCGACTGTTGGGTTCATCCAGCATCACGGCGACGACCAGGCGCGGGTCGGATGCGGGAGCTAGGCCGACAAAGGAGCTGATATAGAAACGACCGTCGTAGCTGCCGTTGACGAACTTGTGCGCGGTACCGGTTTTGCCGGCGATGCGATAGCCGGAGACGCGCGCCATCGGTGCGGTGCCTTCGTCCTGGGTGACCAGTTCCAGCATGCTCAACACGTTGCCGGCGGTTTTCTCGCTCATCACGCGTGTGCCGGGGGCCGCACCTTCGCGGCGTAGTGCGGTGATTTGCGGCATGACGCCCTTGTTGGCGAAAGCGGTATAGGAATGTGCCAATTGCAGCAGGCTGAGCGACAGGCCATGGCCAAACGACATGGTGGCTTTCTCGATCGGCCGCCAGGTGGTGAAAGGCCGCAGCCGGCCGCTGGCTTCACCCGGCAAGTCTGATTTCGGCTGTGCGCCAAGACCGGCTCGCGACAGCATGTTCCAGTAATCCTCGCCGCGCGTTTCGAGTGCAATCTTGGCCACCGCGACGTTGCTCGATACCTGGATCGATTCCGCCAGCGTCATCACGCCTTTGGGGTGCGTGTCGGTGATTCGTTTGTCACCGATGATGAACCAGCCCGGTCCGGTGTCGATCACCGAGTCCGGCCGCACAACGCCGGCATCCAGTGCCGCCGCGACAAACAGAGGCTTCATTGTCGAGCCGGGTTCGAAGGTATCGGTCACCGCCCGGTTGCGCATGCGGTCCGGGGTGAAGGTGGCGCGGCTGTTCGGGTTGAACGCCGGCGTGTTGGCCATCGCCAGAATTTCGCCGGTGCGCGCATCCAGCACGACGACCGAGCCGGCACGGGCATTATTGAGGACAACGGCATCGTTGAGTTCGCGGTAAGCGAGATACTGAATGTGCTGGTTCAGCGACAAGGCCAGGTCTCGGCCTGGCTTCGGCGGTTTGATCCGTTCCAGAATTTCGACCACGTTGCCGGGACGATCCTTCACCACCCGCTGCGCACCCGGTTCGCCGGTGAGCCAGGATTGATAGCTCAGTTCGAGACCTTCGAGACCGTTGTCTTCGATGTCGGTGGCGCCCAACACATGGCTGGTGACTTCGCCGCCCGGGTAGTAACGCCGATACGCCGGCTTGCTGTGCAAGCCGACGATCCCGAGGGCTTTGATCTGCTCCGCTTTAGCCGGTTCAAGCAGACGTTCAAGATAAACAAAGCCCTTTTTCTTGTCGGCGAACAGCCGTGCAATCTGGTCCGGATTCCTGCCCAGAATGTCGGCCAGTGCCTGGATTTCCGATGCGCTGGGCGCGGCTTCCTTCGGGTTGACCCATAGCGTTTCCACCGGCGTGCTGACCGCCAGCGGCTCACCGCGCCGATCGGTGATCATGCCGCGATAAGCCGGAATGGTGGCGATGCGTTGGGCACGCTTTTCGCCTTGATTGGTGAGAAAGTCGCTTTGCCATATCTGCAGATAGACTGCCCGCACCGTCAATGCGGCAAAGCCGGCAAACAGCAGGCCGAGGGTCAAACGCGCGCGCCAGCGTTGCAGATCCAGGCGCAACAGCGGATGCGCGTGTGGGTGCAGGTTGGAGCGGCGGTTCATGGCTGCATCTCCATCGGTGCTGCCAACTGCGTTGTTGGCTGCAATACATAGATGCGACCTGGCACCGGAATCACCATGTTGAGGCGTCCGCGCGCAACTTCTTCGACCCGGTTGTGCATCAGCCAGGTTGAAATTTCCAGTTGTAGCTGTCCCCATTCAACATCGAGTTCGCGCGCATGACTTTGCTCAGCCTGCAAGGTCACAAACAATTTGCGCGCCTGGTGGCGCGCGGAGACGACGGAAAGGGCGACAGCAACCAGCGCCACGGCAAGGATCAGGTTCAGTTTGACCATTCATCCCTCCAGCCTGGTGCGTCAGTTCGCTCGGCGACCCGCATCGTGGCGCTGCGCGCGCGCGGGTTGGCACTACATTCGAAATAGTCCGGCTTGATCGCCTTGCCAATGAGTTGCAAACGGCCACCACGCAAGGCGTCGGCGGTCACCGGGATTTCGGGTGGAACCCGTTCCCCTGCCGCTTCGTCGCGCATGAACCGTTTCGTCATTCGATCTTCCAAAGAGTGAAAACTGATGACCACCAGCCGCCCACCCGGTTTCAGGGCAGCGACCGCCTGCGGCAATGCCGCTTCGATCTCCTCAAGTTCCCGGTTAATGAAAATCCGCACAGCTTGAAAGGTGCGCGTCGCCGGATCTTGACCGCGTTCGCGCGTGCGCACGGCTGTTGCGACGATGCTGGCCAGTTGTCCGGTCGTGGCGATTGGAGTGAGCGCGCGCGCTTTAACAAGCGCCCGCGCAACCTGTCTAGCAAACCGTTCCTCGCCATAGTTCCAGACAACTTGGGCAATCTCCTTTTCTTCCGCCTGATTCAGCCATTCCGCAGCGGTCATGCCGCGGCTGGTATCCATGCGCATATCGAGCGGCGCATCAAAACGAAAACTGAAGCCCCGCTCGGCTTCGTCCAGTTGCGGGCTGGATACGCCCAGGTCAAACAACACGCCATCCACCGCTTCCACCGCCAGCTCACGCAACACTTCGGTCAATTCCGAAAAAGCCGCATGCACCATATGCAACCTTGAATCTTGTATTTCCGCCGCTGCCGACACCGCCTGCAAGTCGCGATCCATCGCAATCAATCTGCCTTCCGCGCCAAGCCTGGAAAGCATCTCTCGACTGTGACCGCCGCGCCCGAAGGTGGCATCGACATAGATGCCGTCTGGACGCATGTCCAGGGCATCCACCGCCCCTTGCAGCAGGACGGTGATATGTCTTCCCGCTTCGCTGGATGCGATGTCGTTCACAGCGAAAAGCCCTTGAGTTCCTCCGGCAAAGTGCCGTCCCGTGCTGCACTGTTGAGCATTTCCGGCAATTGTGCGGAGGCATCGAACTTGGCTTGCCAGGCGGCTTCCTGCCAGACCTGGAACTTGTTGCCCTGACCAACCAGCACGACGGATTTCTCCAGCGCGGCGAACTTGCGCAGCAGCGGCGGAATCAGGATGCGGCCGGCGCTGTCCGGCTCGACTTCTTCCGCCGAACCGACAACGACAAATTTCAATTGCTGGGTCAGTGGATGAAAGCCGGGCAGGCTGTTGATCTGGCGCTCCAGCGCTTCGAACTCAGGGAACGGATAGAGCAGCAAGCAGCCATTGGTCGGGTCTGCCGTCAGCATCAAGTGGCCGCCACATTGGGTGGCCAGACGCTCACGGTAGCGCGCGGGAATGGCTAATCGCCCTTTCCCGTCCAGCGCTAGCTGAGTTGACCCCCGAAATGCCACTTTTGCTCCTCCATGGTGCACTGTGTGACACAAAACCACACCATTACCCACTTAGCCCCACTATAGTGAACACGATTCACCACCGTCAAGCCGAAAAAAGCGAAATTTTTTAATGGCATCAATGACTTAGATTCAGGTTGATAAGGAAATATTCAATTGAAAGCGAGTGATAGGTGCGCAACTTAATGTCAAACATTAAGTTGCAATTGGAAGTGCTCGGGAATCAGGCTGTTGCTGCTAAGAAAGTGGCAGCAATCGGAAGAAAGATGGAGTTGGCCGATAAGCCGGGTTCTGTCGTGGGCAACCATTCATCTGGGACGCTGGTCGCCCAGCGCCTCAAGCAGCCTACCCGCAGGCTTCGACGGACCGCCGATGTCAGCGACACAAAGGTCATTGACGCGCTTGCCTATTTGGCTTTGCTCCGAGTGGGGTTTACCTTGCCGTCCGTGTTGCCACGTCCGCGGTGAGCTCTTACCTCACCATTTCAACCTTACCTGATCCGGTCTTGCGGCCGGCCATCGGCGGTATCTTTTCTGTTGCACTTTCCGTCGCCTTGGGTCGGGATTTGCACCTCGACTTATAGCGCCCAGGCGTTACCTGGCACTCTGTCCTGTGGAGCCCGGACTTTCCTCTACGCGGTAAACCGCGCAGCGGCTGCCTGGCCAACTCCGGGACGCAGTATAAGGGGGCGGTGGCAGAAACCCCGGTCTAACTTTCATGTTGAGGTTATTTACATGCAGGCTGCGCCGCGAGTTCACAGACTGTGAGTGGTAGCCCGAAGTTTGATCAACACGCGAGGCGTGACCACCGCAGGCGTAGGTATATTGTTTATGGTTTTGTCATCGAAGCTTCACACGCATTCAGGATGATGTTCACCCGATTGCCAAAGTGGAGAGTGTTATGTCGATCAAGTGGGAAACTGAATTGCGTGAGCCAATTGAAGAGGACGAAATGGATGATGTCTTTCAGTCCGGTGACAGTGAGGATGATTCCTTTGGTTTCAGTGAATGCGCGTCTGATCCCTGCCTGGGAGATTGGTTGCAACCCTCATTCTGATGCAGCCTGGATCTTCCTTGACTCCGCACGGGTGGCGCACGACTTGTACTGCCAGTCTGCTTTGCCTGGTTTTATCTGTTGCGCCCAATGAAAGCTTCGCCAGTAACCGGCCGGTCGAAAGCATCGAAAACCAGGTCAGTCTGAAGACGGTCGAGCTGATCCTCAATGGCGTCGGTGTGCGGAACTTGCTGTTTCTGGATATGTATCAGGTGGCACTCTACTTGCCGCGCAAGTTGAATGATCCTGTTGCCATACTTGACCGGGATATGCCGCGTCGATTGCGTATCAAGCTATTACGAGATATCACGGTTCAACAGGATCTGAAGTATTTGATGAGCGGCCTGATTGACAACAATAGTGCTGAGGAACTCGCTGCAATCCAGGCGCCGCTTGATCAGTTCACGACCTTGATGCACAAGATTGGACAGATTCTGAATGGTGATGTCGTGCAGCTGGATTACTTGCCGAGCTTTGGAACCCGTATCTGGTTGAACCAGCATTTACTAGGTACGGTGCCTGGCGCTGCGTTCAACCGTAGTTTGATGAAGATATGGTTGGGTGAGCGGCCAATTCAGAACAATCTGAAACGGTCTCTGCTTGGCGAAATCCGTGATGCAATTTGAGCCGAAGCGGTTTTGAGCGGATTCGGTGGTCTGCTGAAATGTCGTTGTTGATGCAATGAAAAAGGCCGGCCTAAAACCGGCCTCTTGAGCTGATCTGACTCATTCAGGGCATCATTGCAGCTGCAATGGACTTGAGTTCTGGATTCCAGGCATCTCGAATCGCCCCTGATTAGTTGAACAATCCTCTCAGTTTTTTCTTCAACTTATCTTCCGCGCTTTCCTTCAACACGGGGGCTGGTGCAGGTGCGGGCACGGGTACGGCAGCAGGTACGGGTACGGCTGCCGGTGTAGGTGCAGGCACAGGCGTGGAGACGGAGACAGGCACAGGGGGGGCTTGTGTCGGCATCGGGTAGGAAATGACTTTGGCTTTTTCCTCGACGGCAGCTTTTGCGTTAAAGGGTTTGCCATCGGGGCCCTGCTTGATGCCCTCGATCAGAAGAGTAATGTCGATTTCATTGCCGACTGGGCCTGTCGGGGTATATTTTGTGATGCCGAAATCGGACCGGTTAATACGTGTGGTGGCTTTGAATCCAGCACGCATGCCGCCCCAGGGGTCCGAGCCAATGCCAAGAATGTGATATTCCATCGTGACCGGTTTGGTCACGCCATGCAGGCTGAGTTGGCCGGTCAGCATCCCTTTGTCGGAGGTGACGGGTTTGACGCTGGATGAGACAAACTTCATTTCAGGGTAGTTGCGCGCATCGAGAAACTCATCAGTCAGGGTGTGCACATCGCGCCGCAAGTGGCTTGAATTCAGGCTGTAAACACTGATTACGGCATTGACTGAAGATTGGGCCAGATTGCTCAAATCGAGCGCAACGGTGCCTTTGATGTCGTGAAAAGTTCCGCTTGTGCGGGCAACGACGTGACGTAATTCCCAGTTGGCGAAGCTGTGCGCGCTATCGATGCTGAAGGTTTCAACTTCGGCGTGCACGGGCGCCGACAGCGTCAGGCCAAGAGCAACGCTGAGCGAGAAAAGGGAAATTCTGGTGCGGTTGGTGCAGATGGTGTTGTTCATACTGTCTCTTCGTAAAGTGAATAATCTGGTGCGGAATGGACACCAAGGCGCCGGTACCTCGGGCTCTGTTTTATAGCATCATGAAGCTGCCGCTGGTATGAGATCCGCCACTCAACGGCAGGGCTGGTTCGCAGCCCTGCTCATTTCCGATTCAACGCCAATTGTTGTCACGCTTTTCTGTACGGATGTTGCGTTCAGCACGATCAAGTCTTTGGTCGAGTGTTATCCATTCATTTCTGCTCAGGTGACGATCAGCCAGATATTGCCTTTGCAGTTGCTCGATTGCCTTTTGCTCATGAATCAAGCTATTAGCCTCATGCTGAGATAGATTGCCGACACGCAGGCCACGCATGATTTTTTCCATCTGGGCCTGTTGCCGGCTATCAATCACCAGACTGGCTTCGCGTGGTTTGAAGCCGCGTGAAGCGTCATGGTCATAATAGGCGGGAGCAAAGCCGGCGCGATCGTGGGAATGCGGTGCGTAGGGTGTTGCGAAATGTGTAATGTGATTGTCCCAACTGTTTGCATGGCCTGCGCCGGCAAGCAGAGTCAGAGAGGTGATGGCGGTGATGACCAAGGTTTTTATGATGCGATTGTTTTTCATGACAGGCTCCTGAGTAAGGTGAAAGGCCGGCGCACTGAATGTGTGTCGGTGAGTTCACTTTAGGGCGCTGCTGTAAGTCGCCCGTGTCTGGGGTGTTTGTAATTGTTACGAGTGGTTTCACCTTGCCTTGGCTATTTTTCCGTTATCGAAGCCAGGGTGATATAGCTCTGGGCTGATTGACCCAGGAAACTGTTGGGTGCGCTGTGGCCTGCGGTTTAATGTTGCTGAATCGTCAGGTTTGACGAAAAAATGACAGTTGATTCGTTCTTGTTTACGTAGCTATCTGTTTTGACTAGTTTTTTATCTAATATTCGTGGCGGCTCAAGAGGTCTGTAAATTGCTAGCACAAGCACACATGATCAAATCTATTCTCGCCCACTGCATTATTGGCCGTTTTGTTGGCAACCAAGTTGGCAACCGAGCCGGCAACCGCATCTCGCACACAGCATGTACAGGTTTTACGCTGATAGAACTCGCCATCGTTCTGGTGGTGATTGGTCTGCTTCTGGGCGGTATTCTCAAAGGCCAGGAACTGATTGAGAGCGCGCGTGCGCGTAATCTGATCTCCCAGCTGGACAGTATCAAGGCCGCCTATTTCACCTTTCAGGATAAATACGGTGCGTTGCCTGGGGATTGTCCTGGTGCATTGGCGCGATCCAACCTGTCTGGCATAGATAACGATTCAATCGGCGGAAATTCGGATGGCGTCGTGCGGGATACGCCGCAAGCGCGCGAAAGCCTGCTGGTCTGGGTGCACTTGTCGCATGCGAATCTGATTTCCGGGCATTTCCGCGCTAGCGGCAGCCAGCCCGACCCCGCTTCGGAATGGCCACGCAACCCGTATGGTGCAACCTTGCAGTTGCAATACGATGCCCAGTTTGCTGGATCTGGCGGTGGGGCTCGGCTCAACCTGAAGACCGGTAGTCAGGTGCCGGCACGGATTCTGGCCGAGATCGATCGCAAGATTGATGATGGTCGCGCCAACAGCGGTCAGTTTCGTTTCAGCGCTTACGATGGGGGTGGTGGCCCGCCATCTGAAAGTCGCTGCTTTGATCCGAAAAGCGGGTATTGGCGGGCGGCCGAGAATGAGGCGAACTGCGGCGCTGCGGCGCTGTTCTGAGCGTCAGCCGCCGCGCAACGCTATTTCTGCCGCCGCCAGCGCATCCGGCTCTCCCCGAAGTAGCACGATATCGCCTGCTTCAAGTGGTGTTTCCGAACTGTATTCCGCACTTCGATTGCCTGGCCGCCGAATGCCGACGACACTCGCGCCCCATTTCTCAAATGCCAATTCGGCCAACGTCTTGCCGCAGCCGGCATGACGAGGTTCAAGCAAGACTGAAGTCAGTCTGACGCCACCAGTTTCATCCTCGGCTTCATCGGTCAAGCCGCGAAAAAAACCACGCATCGCGCCATAACGAGCATCTCGCGTCTGTCGGATGCGTTTCAGTACGCGGGTCAATGGCACGCCGGCCATCAACATGGTTTGTGAGGCGAGCATGAGCGCGCCTTCCATGACTTCCGGTACAACTTCACTGGCGCCGGCTTCGCGCAGTTGATCCAGGTCGTTGTCATCTACAGTGCGGACGATGATGGGGGCGTCGGGCCGCAAGCGTTGTACCGAGGCAATGATTTTCAGTGCCGAAGGGGTGTGCGCGAAGCTGACCACAACCGCTTTGGCCCGCTGTACACCGGCTGCCATCAGGACTTCGGCGCGGGTCGAATCACCGAAAACAACGTTGTCTCCTGCCTGCGCCGCAGCACGCACCCGACGCGGATCGTGGTCGAGCGCGATGAACGGGATATTTTCCGATTCGAGCAGTCGGGCCAGGCTCTGACCACTCCGGCCATAGCCGCACAGGATGACATGCTTTTGTTTGCCAAACGCGCGCGCGGCGATTTCATGTACGCCACGCGCTTGTTCCATCCAGGCGCCGCCTTCCATGCGTTGTGCCAAGCGGGTTCCCGCCATCAGCAGCAAGGGTGCGGCCAGCATCGATAAAACCATGGCCGCCAGGATGATCTGATGCATTTCAGGTGCCAACAGGCTGTTCGCCAGGGTCAGGCCAAGCAGGACAAAACCGAATTCACCGGCTTGCGCCAGGCCGGTGCCGACGCGCATCACGACAGGCCAGGACTGGGTAAACAAGCCGGCCAGCAGGGCGATCACCAGCAGTTTGCCAAATACCAGCAACAGCAGGATGAACAACACTTTTTCCCAATGAATGGCAACGATTTGCAGATTCAACATCAAGCCGACAGAGACGAAGAAGAGCCCCATCAGTACATCCCTGAACGGACGGATGTCGGCCTCGACCTGATAGCGATATTCCGTTTCGGCGATCAAAACACCCGCCAGGAAAGCGCCCAGAGCAAGCGAAAGTCCGGCGCGATCGGTGATGTAGGCCAGGCCAAGCGTGACCAGCAGGACGTTGAGCATGAACAATTCGCTGGATTTGCTTTGTGCAACGATGTGGAACCAGGGCCGCATCAGCTTTTGTCCAAGCGTCAGGATCAGCGTCAGGACCAGCACGGCTTTCAGCGTGGCAAACAGCAAGGCTTCACCCAGGCCGCTGCTTTGCGCCAGCGCCGGAACAAAGATGATCAGTGGCGCAACGGCAATATCCTGGAACAGCAGTACGCCGAGAATCAGGCGGCCATGCTCGCTATCGAGTTCATCGCGTTCAGACAGCAGCTTGCTGACGATGGCAGTGGAAGACATGGCGATGACGCCGCCCAGCGCCAGGCCGGTTTCCCAGGACAGGTCGAGAACGAGGCCGCACACCATGACGATGAACATGGTGATCGTCACTTGCAGGCCACCGAGTCCGAATACAGCCATCCGCATGGTTTTCAGGCGGGCAAGAGAAAATTCGAGGCCGATCGAGAACATCAGGAAGACAACGCCGAATTCGGCCAGATGTGTGGTCGGCGAATCCGCGTCCATGCCATGCAAAAATGGCCCCAGGCCAATGCCGATCAAGACGTAACCTAGCAAAGCCGGCAAGCCGGCAGCTTTCAACAGCGCTAGTGCGAAAACACCAGCGGCAAGCAGGATAAGAGTGAGTTCGAGCGTTGAGTGCATTTCGTTTGCTAGAGCGGTCTGGGGCTAATCGCTATACTTGTGACCCATTATGTTGGGCTCCATTATGACATCCCACTCTCCTTCTCCTGCCGAGATCCTCAATCTTGCCAAGCGCACGTTGGAAATTGAAGCGGCAGCCGTTTTGCAATTGGTTGCGCGTGTCGATGACGATTTTTTACGCGCCGTGGAAACCTTGCTGGCCTGCAGCGGCCGGGTTGTTGTTTCCGGTATGGGCAAGTCTGGCCATATCGGCGGCAAGATTGCCGCGACCCTGGCGAGCACCGGTACGCCCTCTTTTTTCATGCATCCTGCCGAAGCCAGCCATGGTGATCTGGGCATGATTACCGGCCAGGACGTCGTCATCGCACTGTCCAATTCGGGCGAGAGCGCTGAACTGGCGGCAATTTTGCCACTGATCAAGCGACGCGGCGCCAAGCTGATCAGCATGACCGGCAACCCCGCTTCCACGTTGGCGAAGGCATCAGACATCCATCTGGATGCAAGCGTCGAACAAGAAGCTTGTCCGCTCAATCTTGCCCCTACTGCCAGCACGACGGTAGCCTTGGCACTGGGTGATGCGTTGGCGGTGGCGACACTGCATGCGCGTGGTTTCAGTGCCGAGGACTTTGCCCGCACGCATCCGGGCGGTGCGCTGGGGCGGCGTTTGCTGGTGCATGTACATGATCTGATGCATCGTGATGCGGCATTGCCGGTGGTCGATGAATCCGCCAGCCTGAAACAGGCTTTGCTGGAAATGACCCGTAAAGGCCTTGGCATGACTGCGGTTGTCGATAACGACTCCCGCTTGGTCGGCATTTTTACCGATGGCGATCTGCGTCGATTGCTTGACCAGGATGTCGATGTGCGTAGCGCGATGATTGCCCAGGTTATGCATCGTCAGCCGCATACCGTCGCGGCCTCCGATCTGGCGGTCGAAGCGGTGCGTCTGATGCAGGAATACAAGGTCAATGGCCTGTTGGCGCTGGATGATGACGGGCGCCTGGCAGGCGCATTGAATATGCACGATCTTTTGCGCGCGGGGGTGGTATGAGGTATTTGGCATGAATCAGATGGAACAAGCCGAGGCGGAGGTGGTGGAAAGGACGGATATTCGCTTGGATATTGAACAGCGTGCCCGCGCGGTACGCATGCTGGTCTTCGATGTCGATGGGGTGCTGACCGATGGCAGCCTGTTCTATGACAATCAGGGACAAGAATACAAAGCCTTCAATTCGCGTGATGGTCATGGCATCAAGATGTTGCGCGCCAGTGGTGTCGAGACCGGCATTATCACCGGGCGAACATCCCAGATCGTGCTGCACCGCGCCCGCAATCTGGGTATCGGGCAGATCTACCAAGGTGCGGAAGACAAGCTGGAAGCGTTGCACAACCTGTTGCGGGAAACGGGGCTGGCGCCGGAGCAGATTGCCTATATGGGTGACGATGTGGTTGATTTGCCGGTACTGAATCGTTGCGGTCTGGCGATCACCGTGCCGGATGCGCCCGATGAAGTGAAACGGCGCAGTCAGGTCATCACCTTGACTCATGCCGGGCGCGGTGCGGCGCGAGAAGCGTGTGAGTTGATCATGCGCGCGCAAGGCACCTGGGCGGCGCAGATTGCTCTTTACGACCGCTGATCACACTTATCGAAAGCCTGGATTGCCGACAGATTCCACAGCGATGCCGCAAAGATGAGCCTGGGCTACCATGTCCACTGGCCACCGTTGGTGTTGGCCTTATTTCTGGCGCTGCTCGCTTTCTGGCTGAATCAGGTTGCGGTGCGTATCCCTTTCGTTGATGACGCGGGGTTTGCGCATGAACCCGACTATGTGGTCGAGGCGTTCAATGCGATGGCGTTCAATGAAGCGGGCAAGCCGCGCCATCGCTTGCTGGCGGATCGCATGACTCACTATATGGATGACGACACCACGGTGCTGGACAAGCCGGTATTTTTCTCGCTCGATCAGACACTCCCGGTCGAGGTCAGGTCACAAAGGGCACAAATTTCGGCCGATGGTAAACAAGTCTATTTTTTGAATCAGGTACGTCTCACCCGGTCGGGCGGAGCAGGGCAAATGTCCGTCAGCCTGGATACGGAGTATCTTCACATCTCTCCGGATGAACGCATCATGCGCACGAATCAATTTTTCACGCTCCGCCAGGGTGCTTCGGTGATCACCGCGAATCAATTCAAGATTGATGACAGCAAGGGGCTGATGACGCTTTCCGGTGGCGTCAAAGCGGTTATTGAACAATCATCCCGACTCCCTCAATCAGGAAACCAACAAAATGCGCGTTGAAAGGCTGTTTGCCTGTCTAGTTTGCAGCTTATCGATGCTGGCTTTCCCGGCGCATGCCGAAAAAGCTGACAAATCGAAGCCGATCAACCTGGAAGCAGATAGCGTTCGGGTTGAGGATGCCAAGCAGACCGCGATTTATGAAGGCCATGTCGTCTTGACCCAGGGCACCTTGAAGATCACAGCAGACAAGATTGAATTTCGTCAGGACGCGAAAGGCTTTTCTGTCGGAAACGCGACCGGAAGCCCGGTCTATTTCCGGCAAAAGATGGATGGACGAGAAGAGTTAGCCGAAGGTTGGGCGAATCGCATTGTTTACGATGGAGGTACCGAAAAGCTTCAGTTAAGTGGTGAGGCGCGTCTCAAGCGTGGTGCCGACGAACTGCGTGGCAGCTTGATCCTCTACGATGCCAAGAACCAGTATTACCAAGCCCAGGGCAGCAGCAATGGAGTCAAGGGCCGGGTCAGGGCGGTTATCCAGCCGAAGGCCAGTCCACTCACCAATGAACCCAATCTGGTTGGCAAGCCGTGAGTGTGTTGAGCGCCGAGAATCTGGCCAAGCGCTACAAGTCGCGTCAGGTTGTGACCGATGCGTCGATTCGAGTCGAGAGTGGCGAAGTGGTCGGTCTGCTGGGGCCGAATGGCGCCGGAAAGACAACCTGTTTCTACATGCTGGTTGGACTGATCCGCGCCCAGTCTGGACGGATACGGCTGGATGATGTCGATCTGACCGGCATGCCGGTCTACAAGCGGGCCCGCTTGGGACTCTCCTACCTGCCGCAGGAACCCTCGATCTTTCGGCGTATGTCGGTGGCCGACAACATCGCCGCGATGCTCGAATTGTGTGGTCACAATGCTGAGGAGGTCGAATTACGGCTTGAGAACCTGCTGGAGGATCTGCATATCACGCATTTGCGCGAAGCGCCGGCGGTTGGGTTGTCTGGCGGTGAGCGACGGCGGGTGGAAATCGCTCGTGCGCTGGCGACGTCGCCCCGATTCATTTTGCTGGATGAGCCGTTTGCCGGCATTGATCCGATTTCCGTCATCGACATTCAGAAGATCGTAGGCTTTCTGACCGAACGCGGTATTGGCGTTTTGATTACTGACCATAATGTGCGAGAAACCCTGGGCATCTGCAGCCGCGCCTATATTCTCAATGCGGGCCAGGTGCTGGCCGCCGGGACGCCAGATGAAATCATTTACAATGAAGACGTTCGAAAGGTCTATCTCGGTGAACATTTCAGACTCTGAACGCTTCGATTTTTTCATTGTCAAGCGACCCATTTTTCAGCTTCAACCATGAAGCAGAGCCTACAGCTCAAGCTGCACCAGCAGCTCACACTCACCCCGCAACTACAGCAATCAATCCGCCTGTTGCAGCTATCTACATTGGAGCTGAGCCAGGAAATTTCGCAAATGCTGCAGGACAACCCGCTGCTTGAGCGGCTGGATGGTGAAGATCGGTTTGACGGTGGGGCAAGTGTTGCGTCGGGAGATGCACAGAATCAACCCGCTGGCGAAGACAGCAGAGAAACGCCGGCGGAAGAGCCACGCCAGGAACGTGACGATATTTATGAAGAAATGGCCTGGGGCGATCGAGCTGTTTCCGGCTCCGGCAGCAGCAATGATGACGATGACGAGCATGGTTTTCAGCAAGCCGACACTAGCCAAACCGGCTTGCATCAACATCTTGCCGATCAACTTTCGCTGTCGCCCCTGAGCCAGCGCGATCGTCAGCTGATCGCGCTGCTGATCGAGGCGCTGGATGATGATGGATATCTCTCTACCACGCTGGAAGAACTTGAAACCCTGTTCCCGGAAGAAATGGAACTGGATCCGCTGGAGCTTTCCACTGCCTTGAAGTTGCTGCAAAGCCTTGACCCGACCGGGGTTGGTGCGCGCGACCTGGGTGAATGCCTGTGGTTGCAGTTGAAAGCCTTGCCGGCGACGACACCGAATCTGCAAAAAGCCAAAACCCTGGTACGCGACCATCTCAGCCTGTTGGCGGATAGGGAGTACGGCAAGATCAAGCGTCTGCTGGATATCTCCGATACCGAATTCACCTATCTGCGGCAACTGATCACGTCGCTCAATCCGCGTCCTGGCAGCGCCTTCGCGCCGCTTGATACCCGCTATGTCGCGCCGGATGTGTTCGTGAAAAAGGTCAAGGGCATGTGGATGGTCAGCCTGAATGCCGAGGCCGTGCCGAAACTGCGGATCAATGAGATGTACGCCGGTATTTTGCGCGGCAACAAGGATGGTGGCAGTTCACTCAGCGTGCAATTGCAGGAGGCGCGTTGGCTGATCAAGAACGTACAACAGCGATTTGAGACTATTCTGAAAGTGTCCCAAGCCATCGTTGATCGCCAGCGTATGTTTTTCGAGCACGGGGATGTGGCCATGCGGCCGCTGACACTCAAGGAAATCGCCGACACCGTGGAGTTGCACGAATCCACGATTTCCCGTGTTACCACCCAGAAGTACATGATGACGCCACGCGGTCTATATGAGTTCAAATACTTTTTCGGCAGTTCACTCGCCACCGACGAAGGCGGCGCCACTTCCAGCACAGCGATCCGTGCATTGATCAAACAATTCATTGAGGCAGAGAGTCGGATCAAGCCCTTGTCCGACAATGCCATTGCTGAACTGTTGGGCAAACAAGGTTTTGTGGTTGCTCGACGCACCGTAGCCAAGTACCGGGAGTTGTTGAATATTCCTCCCGCCAACCAGCGTAAATCGATCTGATTTGCGCATTATTAAGGAGTTCTTTATGAACCTCACCATCACGGGTCATCATCTGGAAATTACCCCTGCAATTCGCGGTTATATCGAGGAGAAAATGGGGCGGATCAAACGTCATTTCGATCAAGTGATTGATGTCGCGGTCATCCTTACGGTGGAGAAATTGAAGCACAAAGTGGAAGTCAATCTTCATTTGCGCGGCAAGGATATCTATGTCGAAGCGATTGAACCCGATATGTATGCGTCGATTGATGCGCTGATCGACAAACTCGATCGACAGGTCGTCAAACACAAGGAAAAGTCGGGCGATGTCAACCGCGCATCTGGCGGTGTCAAAGGTCAAATCGCCGAAGTCGACTAATCGCCAGGCAAGAATGCGCAGGCCTGAACCACTGACTGCTTGCAGACATCGGCTTCACGGCAGCGCATTCAAACTCAGCAAGCTCACATTCGACACACCTCCATGAACCTCATCACGCCTTTATTGAAGCCCGTCAATGTCCTGGCGGACTTTGAAACCACCAGCAAGAAACGCCTTTTCGAACAAGCTGGCCAGATGTTTCTGGGTAGCGATGGCGTTTCTGCGGCTGAAGTATTCGACAGTTTGTTTTCTCGCGAGAAGCTGGGTTCCACCGCACTCGGCTATGGCATCGCCATTCCGCATGGCCGCATCAAGCATCTCAAGGAAACCGCCTGTGCCTTCATTCGCCTGAAAACCCCAACCGATTTTGATGCGCCGGACAATCAGCCGGTGGATCTCGTTTTTGTTCTGCTTGCACCTGCCGCCGCCTCCGATCTGCATTTGGAGATTCTGGGTGAGCTGGCCGCGATGTTTTCCGACGAAGACTTTCGCGCCCGTTTGCGTGCCGCGTCCGATGCCGTCGAACTGCATCGTCTGATCACGGAGTGGACACCCTGATGTTTTCCGCTGACAGGCCGCACGAGCTTGTTTCGCATCACCCGATCACGGTATCGGCGCTGTTTGGCGCAGTCAGCGAACGTTTGCAGCTGACCTGGATCGCAGGTCATGCCGGCGGTGAAAAATTGCTGACTTCCGATACCGTGCAAAAGCCCAGTCTGGCGCTGATCGGGCACCAGAACTTCATCCACCCGAACCGCGTCCAGGTGCTCGGCTGTGCCGAAATGGATTATTTGCGCAAGCTGTCGGGTGAAAAACTGGATGAAGCGGTCGACTTCCTTTTTTCCAACGAGATTGCCGCCGTGGTGGTTGCGAATGGCGAAATCGTGCCCGAAGTGATGATGGAGCATGCCGAACGCACCGCCACGCCCTTGTTCTCATCGCCCGAGGCCGGCCCGCAATTGATGCGGATGCTGTCGCACCTGATGGCGCAAGCGCTGGCACCATCGACTGTCTTGCATGGCGTCTTTCTTGAGGTGTCCGGCATCGGCGTATTGATTACCGGCGCGCCCTCCGCCGGCAAGAGTGAACTGGCGCTTGAATTGATCACTCGCGGCCATCGCCTGATTGCCGATGATGCTCTGGAAGTGTTTGCCGTTTCTCCCGATACGCTGGAAGGTCGCTGCCCGGAGTTGCTGTTGGATTTCATGGAAGTGCGCGGACTTGGAGTGCTCAATGTGCGCCGCCTGTTTGGAGACACAGCCGTCAAGCAGAAGAAGAATCTGAAGCTGATCGTGCACCTGACGCTGGCCGATGAAGCGACTCAAAACTGGCAAGAAGTGGATCGCCTGAATATGGCCGCCAGTACGCGCAGCATTCTTGGCGTCGCTATTCCGGAAGTACGGATTCCGGTCGCCATCGGTCGCAATCTGGCGGTGCTGGTCGAAGTTGCAGTGCGCAACCATATTCTTAAATTACGTGGTTTTGATTCGGTGCAGGAATTCACCGAACGGCATCGTATTGCCATTGAGGCCAACGGGCTTTAAACCATCAGGAGTTGGAGTATCTCCATGCGCATCATCGTCATCAGCGGACTCTCCGGTTCAGGCAAAAGCGTCGCCCTGAAGGTGCTGGAAGACTCCGGGTTTTATTGCGTCGATAACCTGCCCGCTGCTTTGCTGCCGGAGACCGTCGACTATTTGCGCATGACCGGCGTTACCGATGCGGCAATCAGCATCGACGCCCGCAGCGGTGCCAGCATTCCCGGTTTACCGAACGATCTGGAGCGGTTGCGGCAACGCTACGATCTGCGTGTATTGTTTCTCACCGCCAAGGACGCCACGCTGGTGACGCGTTTTTCCGAAACCCGTCGCCGACATCCCCTCGCCACCAGCGACCGCTCGCTGGAAGAATGCATCCGCGCCGAGCGTGAGATGTTGGCGCGCATCTCGGCCAACAGCCATCTGATGGATACCAGTGATCTATCCGCCAACCATCTGCGTGCCTGGATCAAGGATTTCCTTGAACTGAGCAGCGCAAATTTCACGCTGGTGTTCGAATCATTCGGTTTCAAACATGGTATTCCAATGGATGCCGACATGGTGTTTGACGTACGCTGTCTACCCAATCCGCATTACGACGCCACGCTGAAACCGCTGACCGGACGCGATGGTCCGGTCATCGCCTATCTGCAATCACAAAGCATGGTGCAGGACATGCTGGCCGACATCCATGCTTATATTGCCAAGTGGTTGCCGGCCTACATCAAGGACAACCGCAACTATTTCACCGTCGGCCTCGGTTGTACCGGCGGTCAGCACCGCTCGGTTTATTTCGCCGAGACGCTGGCCGACCTGTTCAGCGAGCAGCAACAAGTGCTGATCCGACATCGGGAATTGACCTGAATTGGCGGCGTCCGCGTTGCGTCCAGGCGACTGGCTGATTGCCGGTGCTGGCGTGATTATGTTGGGCGCGCTCTGGTTGCGGCAGGCGGACAGCCTGGAGGGGCAGGTGGTGATTCGTCAGGATGGCCAGGTCATGCAGACCGCCAGCTTGCGCCTGAATCGGGTCATCGAAGTTGCCGGGCCACTCGGTATCAGCCGGATTGAAATTCAAGCCGGTCGCGTGCGGGTTGCCGCCGACCCCAGCCCGCGCCAGCTTTGTGTCCGCCAGGGATGGATTCCAGCGGGGGGCGCGGCGGTCTGTTTGCCGAATCGAGTCAGCGTGGAAAATGCCGCCGCCGGCTATGACACCCTCAACTATTGAGCTCATTCCCAGCCAGGAAGATCGACGCATCGCCGGACTGGCTGCCGCCGCGATCGGTTTGACCTTGGCGGAAGCCGCGATACCGCTGCCGATTCCAGGCATCAAACCCGGTTTGGCCAACATCGTCACCTTGCTGGTGCTTTATCGCTATGGCTGGCGCACGGCCGCCTGGGTGGCCGGATTGCGTATTGTCGCCGGCGCGTTGGCGCTGGGGCAGTTCCTGACACCGGCCTTCATCCTCAGCCTGGCTGGCGGGGTGATGAGCCTGGCCGTTCTGGCTGCCGCGATGCATCTGCCGGCGCGATGGTTTGGCCCTGTCGGGCTGTCATTGTTGGCTGCGTTCGCGCATATTGGCGCCCAGCTTTGGCTGGTTGATGTCTGGTTGCTGCCGGGCGCGAGCATTCTCGGCCTGTTGCCGCTGTTTCTTAGCGCTGCCTGGTTGACCGGCCTTGGCAACGGTCTGGCGACCGCCCATTTGCTTGCCAAAGCCAGGCCATCCCCACTAACGGAGTCTTCCTCATGAAACGAATCACCCTTGCTCTTACCGGCGCATCCGGCATGGCGTATGGTTTGCGGCTGCTGGAATGTCTGCTGCGTGCCGGCTGCAAGGTTGATCTGTTGCTGTCGCAGGCGGCGCGGATCGTCGCCAAGCAGGAACTTGATCTGCAATTGCCCAGCGGCAATGCGGAGCTGGTGGCCATGTTCAACGCGCGCTTCAGCGGCCACAGCGGCAAGTTGGCTGCCTATGGCAAGGAAGAATGGTTTGCTCCGCCCGCATCGGGTTCGAATCCGGCGGACGCAATGGTGATATGTCCCTGCACCATGGGTAGCCTCGCCGCCATTGCGCATGGCCTCGCCGATAACCTGATCGAGCGCGCTGCCGATGTGATCCTGAAAGAAAAGCGGCCACTCATTCTGGTCGCACGGGAAACCCCGTTTTCGCTGATTCACTTGCGTAACATGACTGCTTTGGCGGAAGCCGGGGCGACTATTCTGCCGGCCAACCCCGGCTTCTACCATCGTCCGCAAAATGTTGAACAGGTGATCGACTTCATTGTTGCGCGCGTGCTCGATCAACTGGTCATTGAACATCAGTTGATGGCGCGTTGGGGCGACGCGACGGATCTAACTTGACGCTGGCGGTTCCAGCTCAACACGATTGCGACCGTTGTTCTTGGCCCGATACAACGCCTGATCCGATCGCGCCAGGATGCCGTCGATATCCTGATCCAGTCCCTGAAAGCAAGTGACGCCGATGCTCAACGTGACCAAGATCGTGCCGTTCCGAGTCGTCGTCGGCGAGTTGGCGGCGAGCTGGCGCACGCGTTCGGCGAATTCACAAGCGCCGTGTGCATCGGTGTCCGGCAACAGAATGGCGAACTCTTCGCCACCCAGGCGGCCTAGCAGATCGTTGCGACGCAAATGGGTTGCGATGATCCTGGCGCAATACTGCAGCACTTCGTCGCCGACCGCGTGGCCATACTGGTCGTTGACCCGTTTGAACCAGTCCAGGTCGATCATCAGCAGCGCGGTCGGCGTGCCGTGACGCTGATGGCGAGCCAACGCCTGACGCATCTGGTCGAGGAAGTGACGCCGATTGGCAAGCCCGGTGAGCGCGTCGGTGGTGGCCAGATAGCGTAATTCCTGTTCGATCTGCTTGCGTGCGGTGATGTTGTGCAACACGCATTGGGTGCGCTGGAAATTGCCCTGTTCATCACGATCCACCAAACCGTCCACGGCAACTGTGACGATGCTGCCGTCACCATGCAGAAAGTCGAATTCGGTTTTGCGGATGACGTTTTCGCGCAGGAAGTTCTCGAAACGTGCTTTCAGCAAAGCTTCCTGTCCCGGGGCGAGAAACTCGCTGAGGTGGCGACCGATCACCGCATCGCGCGAGTAGCCGAATTGCCGCAACCACTCTTCGTTGACTTCCAGGATGTAGCCAGCCGCGTCCAGCGATTCATAGGCGACCGGCGCGTGCTCGTAGAACAGACGAAAGTGCGCCTCGCTCGCCAGAAGTCTGCGTTCCACCGCCTTGCGCACGGAAATGTCCTGCTTGACTGCGATGAAGTGGGAGATTTCTCGTTCATCCTTGCCCAGTCGGACTGGGGTGATGGTCAGTTCCTCGTCGTACAGGCTGCCATCCTTGCGCTTGTTGATCAGTTCGCCGCGCCAGGTGTCGCCGGCCAGAATGGTTTGCCACAGGTGTTGGTAAAAGGCTTTGTCCTGTTTGCCGGAAGCGACCAATTCAGAAGGCTTGCGGCCTATGGCTTCCGCGACCTCGTAACCGGTCAGCGTGGAGAAGGCGGCGTTGGCCCACAGGATGCGCGGTTCTGCATCGGTGATGACTATGGCGTTGGCGGCCGCGTTGAGCGCATGGATCTGTAATTGCAATTGCGCGTCCTGTTGCTGGATGCGCTCCAGATCAAGACGCTGATGTTCGATGGTTTCATGTAGATACTCGACGAATCTGCCTTGTAGCAAATTGACAATTTCGTGACGGGTGATCAGACCGACCAGTCGCCGCCCGTCCAAGACTGCGAGCCGTCGGATGCCGGAATTCTCCATTTGCCGAATCGCTGCCTGCAAAGAGGTTGCGGCATCAATGCCGATGATCGGTGCATGCATCACTGTGACCAGCTCGGTCTCTGCCTGATTAAGGCCCTGCCGCGCCAGAAGCACCATATCGCGTTCGGTAAGCATACCGACCGGTTCCTGGTCCCGTGTCACCAGCACGCAGCTCGCATGCCGTTCGGCCAGCAACCTTGCCGCATCCGCCAGGCTGGCATGTTCCGGCAGCGTGAGTGGCGTGGGGTCCATGGCACTGGCGACGGTTTTCAGTTCGACCAGATAATCCAGGCCCAGGTGATGCAGAAAATCACCTTCGCTGACGATGCCGGTCAGCCGTCCAAGTGCATCCACCACTGCCAGGTGGCGATAGCCGCGCGCCGACATCAGTCGATAGGCGTCACGGAAATCCATGTCGGCGGGTAGCGTGAACACGGGTGAGTGCATCACCGAAGCCATTACTACGCTGCTCAGGTCGCTGGAGCCCGCCATCAGCGCCACGACATCCTGTTCAGTGAAAATGCCTACCGGCCTGGCATCGGCATCGACCGCAAGCACGCAACTGATATGGCGTAGTTCCATGATGCGCAGCACTTCGATAATCGGCGTATCTGCTGACACGCTGATCGGGTTCGCGGTGAATATGCTTTGCAACGGTTGGGTTTTCACGGCTCGATCGTGCTTGTTGGCGGTCTGGTTACCGCGTTAGATGAGTTTGAAATTCTCCGGCTCGGAACGGTGCCTGTTCAGTCTTCGGAGCAGGTCGAGTCGAGACATTCATGGCCCGATAACCGACCTGCAAGCGCTGCTGAATTATTTAGGGTAAACCCTTAATCGGATAGTGCACCAGACTTGTGCAATATTGCAACTACTCGGTCTCCCGGTGATTTTGTGATGCGCGGCCACGCATTGCATCATAAGTCTGCGCGTAGCCGCCGATGCCCATCAGCAGGCGAACGGTGCCGTAGGCCAGCCAGGAGGCAAAGCGGGCATACCATGGCACGCGTCGCCAGGCGCGGCGATAAATCCGGTGCGCGCCACGTGCCAGAGCGTTTTCCAGGCTGGCTTGCAACTGACCGGCGAAAACACGGTCTTGCACAACGACATTGGCTTCGCGCGACAGCAGCAAACTGAACGGGTCGATGTTGCTGGAGCCGACTGTTGCCCAACGTTGGTCGATGACCGCGACCTTGGCGTGCAATTCGGTAGCGTGATACTCGTAAAGCTCGATACCGTTTTCGAGGAAATGCCGATACAGCGCGCGCGCCGCCAGTTGGTAGAGCGGATGGTCGGAATGGCCCTGAACGATCAGGCGTACCCGCACGCCACGATTGGCGGCGGCGATCAGGGCATGGCGGAAGCGCAAGCCAGGCAGAAAGTAGGCATTGGCGAGCACTATTTCCTGTCGCGAACGATGAATCGCGCGCAGGTAGGCGGTTTCGATCACCCGCCGCTGGCGTACGCTGTCGCGGGTCAGGAAACTGGCGCGTTGCGAGCCGACGGCTTGCGTTTCTGGCTTGAGCCAGGCGTCCTCACCCCGGCGCAGGCCAAGCCGACTCCACAACACTTGCTGCCAGAGGTATCGTGCAGCGACATGCATGTCGGCGACCAGCGGGCCTTCGATGCGCACCGCATAATCCTGCCGTGGTGCGGCCAACCTGCGGCCGTGCAGATCGTTGATCAGATTGATGCCGCCGACAAAACCAATGCGCGCGTCAACTACCGCCAATTTTCGGTGCATGCGCCGAAATCGTCCGCGACGCAGGGGCATCAGGTTCCGCTCTGGACGAAACAGCATCACCGCCACGCCGGCAGCACGCAACGCCTCCAGTGCTGTGTTGGAAATATGCCGTGAGCCGTATCCATCCAGCAGCAAGCGGGTTTCCACGCCGCGTCTGGCGGCGCGCATCAGCGCAGCGGCGACCTCGGTAGCCGTGGTGTCGTTGCTGAGAATATAGGTTTCCAGATGGATTTCGCGCCGCGCGGCATCCAGTTCTGCAATCAGGGCGGGAAAGTATTCAGCACCGTTCTCCAGCAATACAAGCTGGTTACCCCCCTTGAACATGCCCTTTTAAACCGATCAGCTCAGCCCAAGGGGGACAACTGGGCAGTCAGCGCGGCATGGTCGGACAAGCGCCGCCAGCGTTGACCATGCAGAACCTGGGCTGAGGCGATACTGAATCCGCGTACATAAATGCGATCGAGCGATAGAAACGGCAGTGCTGCCGGGAAGCTGCGCGCATGCCGACCATGGTGGGATTCAAAAACTTCTTTCAGACCGAGTTCTTCCGCCAGATAGGAACTGGTGCGCTGGCGCCAGTCGTTGAAGTCGCCGGCGATGATCAGCGGTGCGCCATCCGGCACCATGCGCCGGATGCGTTCGCTGAGTTGATGAATCTGCTTACGTCGGCCGGACTCATTCAGCGCCAGATGCAGGCAGATGGCATGCAGCGGCTGCGCCATGGTCGGCACTGCCAGTTCGCAATGCAGCAGGCCGCGGCTTTCGAAGGCATGCGACGAGATGTCGACGTTTTCCCAACGCAAAATGGGAAAGCGGGAGAGGATGGCGTTGCCATGATGGCCATGTTCGTAGACCGAGTTCTTGCCGTAGGCAAAATCGTTCCAGAGGTCGCCGGCAATGAACTCGTGCTGCGGCATCGCCGGCCAGGTTTCGAAACGGTGTGCACCACGCGCATGGTGTCCCTGAACTTCCTGCAGAAACACGATTTCGGCGTTCAGCCCAATCAGGCTGTCACGCACGTCATGCAACACGATGCGACGATTGAAGAACGACAGCCCTTTGTGAATGTTGTACGAGGCGATGCGGAGTGACGTACTCATTGTCAATGGGCTTTTTCAGCGGCGTGGGCGGCTTCCTTATCGGCTTCCTCATCGGAGTCCCTTTTGGCGTCCTTATCGGATTCTTCGTGCGTATCCTTTCCACTTTTCGCCGCCGATTTTTTCTCCGACGTCTCCGCGTTTTCGTCTTCCTTCTCTGGTTTACGCGTTTTCTTTGGCGCCAGGGCTTCAGGGAGAATCGAAGGGGCTACGGCTTGCATGTTGTTCTTCAACATGTATTCGTTCATTTCTTTCCAGCCGGCAAAGACGGCTGACTTGGAAGCCAACTTATTGAGTTGATAGCAATCCTCCAAGCCGCGTCCGGCATGCCGACAGGCGCCGCCGATGGCAATGCCTTCGGCCTCCATCTTGGTCGGGTCGGGAAAACCGGCGCGTTCCTTGACCTGATCGCAGCCGAACAGGAGCAGAGCACAGGCAAACAGCATCGATAACCGCGCGGAAGTGAACGACGGCATATTTCGGTTTCTAGCGCGGCAGATAAGGTGACAGATAAGGAGAAGTCAGAACCGGTGGTCCGTAGCCACCCGCCTTTCTGGATTCGATCGAGCGTCGCTCAGCTTCGCGGCCGACGGCTTCGAAGCGAGCGCGAACTTCATCTTCGACGAAATAACCAGACCCCAGCGGCGGTATCGGACTCATTGGCACAATGTGGGCTCGATAGATCAAGGTGACCGGAGCTTTCTCACCGACGATGCGCCATTCACCCGTCATCGATACCAGCTTGCCCGAGATGGCGCGAAAACGAATCACGCTGTAAGGCGCTTCTTCCAGCGCCAGCACGACCTGATCCGGCATGACAAAGGCGAACAAGCCGGCATCGGCAATCTGCTCGACGCGCTTGGGCGCGCCAGGAGCCGAAATGACCCGGCTCGACACCATGTCAGGAATGAAGGTGGCGAGACGGTTGTAGTCGGTGATCGTTCCCCACAGCGTACGGGCATCGGTTTGCAATAGTTGCGACGCTTCCACCTTGACGCCAGACAAACCGGAATTGGCTTTGACTTTTGCTTTGGTATTGCCGGATGCTGCGGTAGCCATGCCCAGCAGCAGCAATATTGCCGCCAATAAAGCGGATTTCATTCCTTCTTCCTTTTCATTACTTGCATTTCCCGTGCGAACGCTTCAACCCAGGAACGGACTTGTTGTTCGATGATAGTGACCGCGAGCGGGGGAGGGAATGGGGTTTTCATCAAATCCATTTGCATGCGGTAGTTTAATTCGAGTGGTTTTCCAGGCTTTATGTTCCACTCACCTTGAACATCCTTCAATGGACCGCTGACAAAGAGCACTCGAATCATTCCTGGATGCCCTTCGGGTTTGTGTTCTTCAATCTTTACCACACCCTGGAAGGGCATGCGGAACTGGCCTGAGATGACCATGCCACGTTGTTCAAACAATTTGGATGTGTTGCGTTCTTCCAACAGACGACTTCCATTGATGCCGGGAACAAATTCGGGAAAACGCGTGTAGTCGGTTAAAACTTCCCAGGCCGTGGTTTGGTTGACCGGGACTTCCAATTGCCCTTCAACCATCAGCATACTGCCGACCTGACGTACATTCATTCGGGTCTCGTTTGCATGCGTCAGCTGCACAAGCAGGCAGGTAAACAACAGAGTTTGGAGTAGAGTTTTCACAATCAGCATCATTTAGCGTCAATAAGCACTGAGGGGCCGGCCACTTACCCACTTATTGGGGTGGTCAGACAGTTCGATTGATTACACGGTTATTGCCAATTGTCGAAGTATATCCATGCCTTCAATATTTCGTTCTCGTCGTCTCGCTGACCTGATTCTGGCGCTGGTTCTGCTGCTGGGTAGCTGGGCTTATTACGCCATGCCGCGGGCGCAATATCCCGAAGTGGAACTCAACTGGGTCGCGGTCGCGGTGGTCTGGCCGGGCGCGACGGCGCGCGATGTGGAACGGGAGATTGCACTACCACTGGAAGCCGCGGCGCGACGGGTCGGCGATGTACGTTTCGTCGCCGCTACTTCGCGTGATCACATCGCAACCCTGCTGGTGCGCTTCCATGATCTCGACCAGGGCCGTTTCGAGCGCCGACTGGCGGCACTGGATCGCGAGATTCGCCAGGCTTCGGCCGATTTCCCGAAGGAAGCGCGGCCACCACAGGTGATTGAGCTGACCTCGTCAAATTTCTTCCCCACCGCGATGGTGGTGGTCAGCGGCGGGACTGCTGACAGCGCGTCGAATGGCCGGGTCTGCGAACTGGCCGAGGCGACACGCGACAAGCTGGAAAAACTGCCCGGTGTCAGCCGCATCTGGACTTACGGCATGCGCAGCCGCGAACTCGCGGTGACCTTCGATCCCACCGCGCTGGAACAACACGCTGTCTCGCTGGAAGACCTGACCCGCACGGTGGTGGAACAGACGCGTAGCCTGCCGGCCGGCGTGGCCGACATGGGGGGGCGGCGCTACGCGATGCGGGTGGAAGGCCTCAATTCGAATCCGGATTTCCTGGCCGAAATTCCGATCACCGGTGCCGATGGCCGGATGGTCGAGATTGGCGAAGTCGCCCGCGTCGCCAGCGGCATTGCGCCAGCCCGTGAACTGGTCCGCCTGGATGGCAAGCCGGCGGTGCTGCTGTCGGTGATCAAGCGGGAGAACGTCAATACGCTTGAATTGACCGAAGCCATCCACGCGATGGTGAAGCAAACCAACACCACATTTGGCACGCCGATCCTGACCTTGCTTGACGATCAGAGCGCGACGACGCGGGAAGCGATCGGGGTGATGGAAGCGAATGCGCTGTTTGGTCTAGGCGTGGTGTTGCTGGTGACCTGGTTCTTCCTCGGTCATCGGCTCGCCTTGCTGACCAGCATCGGCGTGCCGTTCGCCCTCGCCGGCATGTTCCTGGCGCTGCATCTGATGGGCCACACGCTGAATGTTTCCGTATTGCTCGGCGTCGCCATCGTGCTCGGCATTCCGCTCGATGACGCGGTGGTGGTGGCGGAGGCGATTCGCCTGCGCCTGGCCGCCGGCATGGAGCGCACAGCGGCGGTGAGCGCGGCGCTGAAGGAAGTGGCGCGTCCGGTGACCGCCTCGATCTTCGCCACCTGCCTGGCTTTTGCGCCCTTGCTGTTCCTGCCCGGGCTGATGGGACGTTTCATGTTCGTTACCCCGCTGGCGGTGATGCTGACCTTGTTGTGCAGTCTGCTGGCCTCGCTCTGGATATTGCCTCGGCATGCTGTGGCCTGGGGCGACAGTGGCGCCGACAGTGGCTGGCGAGACGCGTTCGCCCGCCACCTGCGGCGTTATTACGGCAAAGCCCTGCTCTGGAACATGCGCCGTCCGGCGCCGGTTTTTGTATTGTTTACCAGCGTATTTCTGCTTGCCGGCGCTTCCCTGGCGCTGGAGTGGGTGAAGCCACGCTGGTTCGCCTCGGATCCGCTGCGGGTGTTCAACGTCAACGTCCAGATGCCGCCGGCGAGCAATCTGGAAACCACGCTGGCCGCTGCGCGTGAACTCGAACTGGCGGCGAAGCGCATCGCCCGACCAGGCGAACTGAATGCCACGCTGGCGATGGCCGGCCTGCAATTCACTCCGAGTGAACTGGTCATCGGCGAACAGATGGGCCAGGTCACGATCAGTCTGGCGCCGCAATCGGCGAGTGGCCGCAGCGTCAACGATTACGTCGCCGCGCTGCGGCCAGCGCTGCAGGCGGCGGGGGCGGAAAGTATTTCGGTGCAAGTGCTATCGGCCGATTTGCCGATGCTGTCCAGCCTGTCATTGCGCCTGACCGGTGCCCCGCTGGATCGACTGGCCGAAGCCGCGCGTGAATTGCGCCTGGCGCTGGCTGAGCAGGATGGCTTCAGCGACATGAACGATGATGCCGGTTTCAGCCAGCCGCGTTTGACGCTGCAAGTCGACGCTCCGGCGGCTGCGCGTGCCGGCCTCGATCCGTTCAAGCTGGCTGCGCTGGTGCGGCTGCATTTCGAAGGGGTCGTGGTCGGCAAGATCGACGATGGCGAGCAATCACTCGACGTGGTGGTGCGCGGCCAGGTGATGAATCAGGCTGAAGTTCAGGGCTGGCTGATGAAGCCCTGGCGGCTGCCGGATGGGCGTACGGTAAACCCGGCCGAGCTGTTTACCGTCACCATGGAGTCGACCCCGGGCGAGCTGCGTCGGGTCAACGGTGAACGCGCCATCACCTTGCACGCTGGCTTTGATCAAGACCGCATCACCGCACGTCAGGCGGTGGAAACAGTGGATGCCGCCTGGTCCGAAATCGCGCCGCGCCATGCCGGCGTCAGTCTGCAGCAGGGCGGCGAACTGGATGACGTGAAGGCCAGTCTGCACGATCTGATCGCTTTTTTGATCCTTGGATTCGTCCTGATGTACGCCTTGCTGGCAGTGCAATTTGGCCGGCTGGTGCTGCCGCTGGTGATTCTGGCTACCGCGCCAATGGCCCTGGCCGGAGTGGTTCTTGGCCTTTTGATCAGCGGCCAGCCGATCACGCTCTACACGTTGTACGGCTGTGTTGCGCTGTCCGGTGTCGCGGTGAATGCGTCGATCGTCCTTGTTTCGGCGGGCGAAGACCGGCTGGCGCGCGGCCAGCCTTCGCTGGCAGCGGCGTTCTATGCCGGCCGGCGGCGTCTGGTGCCGATCATCATCACTACCTTGACGGTGATCGGTGGCCTGGTTTCACTGGCTTTCGGTTGGGGTGGAGATTCGCTGCTCTGGGGTCCGCTCGCCGCCAGCATCATCTGGGGTCTGGCGGTGGCAACGCCGCTGACCTTGTTTGTGACGCCGTTGATGCACGGCTGGCTGATGCGCAAACGCCTGGCTAATGCGCAAAGTCTGGTGCGCAACACCGGACTAATCCCGCAATAGCGTAACTGTCGCTTCACCGCTGTGTTTGTTGATGGAGAAGCGTACCTCGCAGTATTCGTTGACTTCATGCTGGGTGGTTGGGTCATCGGCGCAACTGCAGCCGGCAATGATGCCGCTGTAAAACAGGCCGGCTTTGACCTGAATGGTGTCCGGCGTTTCCGTCAGATTCAAGACCGTGACGCCGAGATTCGCGCCATTGGCGCTGCTGGAATGCGCCAGGCCTTGCTGCAGCGGCAGCAGATCGGAGTCGAGTTGTTTCACTTCCGCCTTGAACACCTCGGTGAAATCGGGTGTATGCCAGGCGGCGATGGATGCGGGAAATTGGATCATCAGGTGATGTTCATGCTCAGGTTGTTCTGGGGGATGAGGCGCCAATAGTAGCCAGAACGTGTTGCAGTTCCTTCACGTTGATCGGCTTCGTCAGGTAGCCATCGACACCCGCCGCCATGCCTTGCTCACGTTCTTCCGGCAAGGCCGCCGCAGTGAGCGCGTAGACCGGAATCCGGTCAGCCCGCTCCTGGCTGGATTCCTGGCCGGACTCCCGCGCGCGAATCAGGCGGACGGCATCCAGCCCGTCCATTTCCGGCATGTGGATGTCCATCAGGATGAGGTCGAAATGCTCCCGCGTATGCAATTCGATTGCTTCACGGCCATTTTTGGCGAGGGTGATGTGATGACCCAGCTTGCCGCTGAGCAATGCGGTGATTACCTTCTGATTGATCGCATTGTCTTCGGCGACCAGGATGCGCAGCGGGGTGACTTGTTGGCTGGCTTGGACCGGATCCGGCGGCGTGGCATGGACCGGCTTCTGCCTGCCGCGCAGCAGCGCAGCCATGGCGTGGATCAGGTCGGCATGATTGACCGGCTTCGAGAAATTTGAGGTGATGCCCAGCTCGCGACAGCGAGCCGCGTGACCGCGAATATTGCCGGAGGACAACATGATCACTTTCAGGCCGGCGGCTTGCGGCATGGCCCGGATGCGCTGGACCATTTCAAATCCGTCCATCGCAGGCATGTGATAGTCGGTGATGACGATATCGAAGCTTTCTTGCGTCGCAAGGCGCGCCGCCAGCATGTTCAAAGCGACGGGACCGTCTTCCGCTTCGAACACCCGCATGCCGGCGCGCTTCAGCACGCGGTCGAGGATTTTGCGGTTGGTGGCGTTGTCATCCACCACCAGCGCACTCAACCCATGCAGATCGATGTCGGGCTCGGTGTCTGCGGCATTGCGGTCGATTTCGAATGGAATCGAAAGGTGGAAGGTGCTGCCCTGTCCGATCTGGCTTTCCACCCAGATGCGTCCGTTCATCAACTCGACAATGCGGCTGGAGATCGTCAGACCAAGGCCGGTGCCGCCGAAGCGGCGAGTAATCGAGGTGTCTTCCTGAGAAAACGCCTGGAAGATCAATTGCTGTTTTTCAGCTGGAATGCCAATGCCGGTGTCGCTGATCATCAAGTGAATCTGGGCTTTGCCGTTCGTCGTCCCATCCAGTTCAACTTTGAGCAGGATCTCCCCCGTTTCGGTGAATTTGATGGCGTTGCCGATCAGGTTGACCAGTATCTGGCGCAATCGGCCGGCGTCGCCGATCAGCTCGGCGGGGACATCCGGGGGAATTTCGCTTAACAACTCCAGCCCCTTGTCCGCCGCGTGAACCGCCAACGGCTTCAGGGTGTTGCGGATCAGCGTGGAAAGATTGAAGGGAATTGACTCAAGGCTGAGTTTGCCGGCTTCGATCTTGGAGAAATCAAGGATGTCATTGATGATCACCAGCAGACCGTCCGCCGAGGTCTTGACGATGTTGAGGTATTCCTGCTGCTCGTCGTTCAGCGATGTCTCCAGCACCAGGTCGGTCATGCCGATGATGCCGTTCATCGGTGTTCTGATTTCATGGCTCATCGTGGCGAGAAAATCCGATTTGGCGCGGCTGGCCAATTCCGCCTGCAAGGCGCTTTCGCGCAGTTCGTCGGCCATCGTTTCGAGTTGGCTGCTTTTTTCGCGCAGTTTGCGTTCGACCGCCTCACGCCTTGAAATTTCGTCGGCCAGCACCTGATTCTGGTCTTGCAAGGCGACGCGGCGCTGGTCGGATTCGGCGAAATCCTGCGCAAGCTTCTCGGCGCGTTGCTGGATCCGGCTGAACATGAATGCGACCAGCAGAATGATCAGCGGCACCGCGCTGGCTGCATAAAGAAAACGGCGCGAGGTGATATGACCGAAGACTTCCGCCTCATCCAGCACAGTGGCAAGCGAGAGCGGCAGTTCGGCGATCGGCACCCGAATCGCCAGGCCGTATTCATCCGCCAACCGGTGCAAGTTTGGCGTCGAGGTCAGGCTGGTGAGTTTGTCGGTCGGAAGCGCCGCCAGGGCCTTGGCCTCGGTCGCGTTTAGCGATGGGGGCTGGCCGGTGGTGGTCAATTCCTGGCCGGATTCGGTTAACAGAATCTGGCGGATGTCGCGCTCCGGCGTCGCGCTGAGCAGATAGCGATAGAGCAGGCCGAGGTCGGAAACGGTGACGACGCTGCCGCTTGGCGTGCCGCGATACAGCACCGGCGCGGCGGCAACAAGCTGTCCCCGCGCACGGTCGATCTGAAGTTGCGGCTTGTCTGCCGCCCCGGCGGGCAACGCGATAGCGGCCTCGCCAGCGGCGGTATCCGCCACCGGGGCGCCGGTTTCGTCGAAATAAATGATGCGTTGGTAGACCGGCGTCCCACGCACCATTTTCTGTTCCGATTTGCCGCGAAAGCGTTCCTCTATCGCATCCAGATTGGCATACAGGCCATATCTGAGCGACATGCCCAATGCCTTGTTGACCAGATAACTTTCAATCTCGTGGCTGGCGGCCAAATCCAGCGCGGTATTCCGCTGGTCGGCCACGAAGTCGGCAAGCACGCCAGCCAGTTGCCGATTGTCCGCCAGCAGGCGTGCCTCGGCGGCGGCGCGAAGCTGATCCTGGGAGCGAAAGACATTGCCCAGCAACACCAAGGCATAGGTAGCAAGAATGACCGCAACCAAGTGCGGCCAGCGTTTGACCAGCCCGAAGGAATTCATCGATTGGCGGGTTTTCTATGTGGCTTTGCGCGGCTCATTTCTTAGCGAAGAATTCCGGGAAGTAGCGGCGAATGCCGGGGTAATACTTGTTCACCAGCTTGTCGTAACTGCCGTCCGCCTTGATCTTGCGAAGGTAGTCGTTGAACGCGTCGCGCAGCAAGGGTGCATCTTTGGGAAAAGCCGCGGCCAGAGCCTGCTCTTCCGAGATCGGTCCGAGTACCTTGAATTTCCCCGCCCATTTTTTCAGGTCAAGGATGACATCGGGCACGTCGAGCAAGGACAAATCGGCGTCACGATTCAGCAGCGCCGGCACCATTTCATTGATGTTCGAGCTCTTGGTATAGGTTTTCAGCTCTACACCGCCCCCCTTGAGGCCGTAATTAGCCGGATCGAGACAGGTTTTCTCCATCACCAGCAGGCTTTGTTTTCCGATCAGCGCCTTGGTTTCCTTGATGTCGCTGGCCAGGTTGTCACTGCCCTTGATCGGCTTGCGCGACGATTCGGCAGGGGCGATCAACAGCACTTGGGAAGGGAAGGTGGGCTGCGAGTAGAGCAATACCTTCTCCCGCCACGGCAACACGGTGAATCCGGTCGCAATCATGTCTCCCTTGATCGGGAAGTTGCCTTCCAGGGTCACTTCATCGCCCTTGCGCACCACATTCTTGCCAATCAGGTCGCGAATCACCGAATAGAAGTCGGTGTAGACCAAGCGGTACTTGACCCCGATATGCTTGGCAAAGCCCTGCGCTAGTTCGACATCAAAACCATCGCCGGCGCCGGTGACAAAGTTGGCATAGCGGATGCCGAGATGACGCAATTCTCCCCGCGACTTGATTTCCGGCAGGTCCGCGGCCATGGCCTGGGATGTGAGGAGCGCGCAGGCCAGCAAAATGAACAACCGAGAAATCAAGCGTTTAGGTGCCATTGAAGTACTCCGAGTGGGGTTTGCAGGCGCTGTGGTGTCAATTCGCATGAGCGTGGACCCACTATCGGTATCGCAGGTTGATTCTTTAGCGAATCCAACTGGCGCAGGAGCTTGGCCGAGTCCGCCTGAAGCGGCAGACTGAAGCTTAACCTTCGCGGCTGAACAATCCCTCGTAGCCTTCAAGCGAGCCGTCGATCCAGCCGACGATCAAGGCAACCAGAATGATCAGGATCAGTGTCAGCATGATTATGTTGCCGATTTTGATCAACAAATTGAGCCGCTTTTCTTTAACTTGCGGCAGGTGCTCCACCGATCGGCGCAGTACCTGCGATTTGACCAGATTGCCTTGCCAGCCGCATTCGACGTTGTTGCAGCGAAACCGCCGCAGCCTGAAAAAAAGGCCGAGAAAACGGTCTATGCCACGCCGGCTGATGGGCACCAGCCGGTGCTCGCCGCATTGCGGGCAGGCAGAAGTGGCTTTGGTCCCGCGTCGAGTCATGGGGGGGCGACTCGGGGTTGTGGGGGATTGCACAGCGGGTCTCCGGTCGTCGTTAGGAATGCGATCCTGGGCAGGCCAGAGTTTCTGGCCTGCCCAAGCAATCCGTTTATTGTGTAACTAATTCGCTTGCTTAGGGCGGTAGCAGCAGCTTGTCGCCAACGAGGAGAAGGACGATTTCATGAATCCGCTGATGTTCTGCACTTAAGAAAAATAATTCAAGTACGGCTCGAATGGCACTTACTTAAGCCAAAATTCACCGTCATTCCCGCGAATGCGGGAATCCTGGCAGGGTAAAAAACCACTGGATTCCCGCTTCACAGGAATGACGTGTGCGGTAGTTTCAGTCGTTTTGCGCTTAAGTAAGTGCCATTGGTGTACGGCTCGTTTAATCCGGGGTGAGGCATGACCTGATTTCCTTAAAGTCGATGCTCCGGCTCGCATATCCTCGGGCTTTCGTCTCATTCAACTACCCGATAAACATCATGATCGAAGTCATTATTCTCGCCATCGCGCTCAGCATGGACGCGTTTGCCGTTTCCATCGGCTTGGGCGCCAAGAAAAACACACCCAATCTCGCATTGAAAGCCGGAGTGTTTTTCGGCGTATTCCAGGCATTGATGCCGTTGGTCGGCTATTTGGGCGGCAAGGGAGTTTTGGGCTGGATAGAAAACTATACCCACTGGATCGCCTTCGGATTGCTGGTGTTGATCGGCGCGAAAATGATTTATGAAGGTGTTCAGGAAAACATGGAAGAAGAGATTTCAGTCATTACCAACAAGGTGATGCTGATTCTGGCCATTGCCACCAGTATTGACGCGATGGCAGCCGGATTCAGTTTGACCTTGCTGGACGCCAATCCCTATATCGCCTGCCTGGTCATCGGCATGATCACGTTTGCGTTCAGCGTTGCCGGCGTGTTCGTCGGCATGAAAAGCGGCACCTGGCTGGAAAGCAAAGCGGAAATCTTCGGCGGTACCGTCCTGATCTTGATGGGATTCAAATTCCTTCTGTTCTGACTCGACGCCTGGCGTTGCCATTGACAAGCCCGGTTTTCACTTGCATTTCCCGCGTTACGCCAATTCCTCGATGTCATAAATCCGCCGATGTTCGCGGATCGCGTAGCGGTCGGTCATGCCGGCGATGTAGTCGCATACGGCGCGGTAGGGGTCTTGATCTGCGCGGGCGTGGTGTTCCGGCGGCATCAAACGCGGTTCGGCGCTGAACGCAGTGAACAGGTCGCGCAGCAGACGTTGCGCTTTTTCGCTCATCCGCACGACTTTGTAATGGCGATACAGGTTCTGGAACAGGAAGCGCTTGAGTTCGCGGTGTTCCTCCAACATGCGTTCGCTGAACGCGGCCAGCGACGGGCAGCGACGCACGTCGTCCAGGCTTTGTGGGTTGTGCAGCGCGATGTTGGCGCGGGTCTGTTGCAGCATGTCGACCACCAGCGTGTTGATCATCCGACGCACAGTTTCATGGATCAGGCGGCGGTCGTTCAGGTCGGGGTAGAGGTTGCGCACCGTATCGAGATGGCGCGCGAAGATTTCCACCTGTTCCAGTTGTTCTACCGTGATCAGACCGGAGCGCAGACCATCATCGACGTCATGGTTGTTGTAGGCGATTTCGTCGGCCAGGTTGGTGATCTGCGCTTCCAGCGACGGTTGCCGGCCTTCGATGAAACGGCGGCCGACGTCGCCGAGTTTTTCGGCATTCTTCACTGAGCAGTGTTTGAGAATGCCTTCACGCGATTCAAAGGTCAGGTTGAGGCCTTCGAATTCGGCGTATTTCTGTTCCAGTGCATCCACCACGCGCAGCGATTGCAGGTTGTGCTCGAAGCCGCCGTGTTCCTTCATGCAGGCGTTGAGCACGTCCTGGCCGACATGACCGAACGGGGTGTGGCCGAGGTCGTGCGCCAGCGCCAGGGTTTCCGTCAGGTCTTCGTCCAGGCCCAGCATGCGCGCCAGCGTGCGGCCGATCTGGGCGACTTCCAGGCTGTGCGTCAGGCGGGTGCGGAACAGGTCGCCTTCGTGGTTGATGAACACCTGAGTCTTGTATTCCAGCCGGCGGAAGGCGGTGGAATGCACGATGCGGTCGCGGTCGCGCTGGAATTCGGAACGCGGCGCGGCGGCCGGTTCCGGATGGCGACGGCCTTGCGATTCGGCGGAACGGGCGGCATAGGGAGCAAGTTCAGACATGGTTACCTCTCGGTGCGACACCGACGGGCGATGTCCTGTTCAAAGCGATGGATTTCTGTTTCCGGCACATTTTTGCCGGCGGCGATTTCAGCAAACCGCATGACGGTGGCTTCAACTTCCTGGCAGATGTTGGCGGCGCCGCTGACGCCCCATTTGCGGCCGAGCGCGGCGAGTTCGGCGGGCGCAGGCGCCAGCGGCGTCAGATCGAACAGCAACACATGTTCGCGCCTCGCGCCGGTGTCCGGCAGCAGATCGAAGGCAGGCGACAAGCGATAACCGCCGGCATCGGCCAGCAGCCAGAAATTCTTCAGGTGATCGTCGGTGTTGCCGAGCAGCGCGTTGAACACCATCTGCCGGTACATCTGTGGCACGTCATGTTCCGGGTTTGCGCCGTACTGTCGCAAGGCGGCGATCAGGTCGAGATAGCGCAGCACGTAATAGCCGCCGGCTTGCAACAGGGCGCGGAAGCTGAGCATGTGATGGCGGCCACCTTGCGCGGTCAGGTCGAAACGCTTGACCAGCAATGCGCGGCGCGAAGCGGTGAGTTCGACCAGCCGGAAATCCGGCACTTCAAGGTCGGCCAGTCGCGCCAGTTCCAGGCTGGTGGCTTCCAGGCCGACCATGTCGACGTCGTCGCGCCGGCTGGGGAGTTTGGCGATCCATTGGCCTTCAGCGTCCTGCACCAGCACTTTCGGCCGTGCGCCGCCGGGCGAACTGCCGGCAGCCAGCAGGCTGCGCGTGTTGGCGTCGATGGTAGCACTGCCTTCCTTTTCCAGCCGTTGTGCGGCATCGAGCAGGGCATCGAGTTCAAGCAGCGCGGCGGCGTGGGCTTCTTCCCCCGGTGTCTGACCTGGCGCGTGGAAGCTCAAGGCGCCAAGGCCCTGCCCGGCCTGTGCCTGCATCAGATGCGGCTCCGACTGGCGACCGCGCGGCAGAGCGTGGCGCAGGATCAGCAAGCGCCGACCCCAGTCGTCGGGCAAGGCGTCTTCCAATGCCAGCAGCGGGGGATCGAGTTGCTGGCCGGAAAAATCACCCGCTTGCAAAGGCAGTGAAGCCGGGTCAAGTGGGAAGGCGCGCGCATCGGCCAGGTATTCAGGCGTGTAGCGCAGTGCGCTGGCGTAGCGGCCCTGCCGGTCGGCATCGCCGAACACCAGTTCAGCGGCGCGCAGCTGTTCGCCGGTGGTCAGCGTTAACCAGAGATCAAGGCGGATCATGCCGCCAGTGCTTTTCTTCTGGCGCGCTGGCGCACGGGCTTTTCCGCCCGCGCCGCTGCGTCGAACAGGCTGTAGCGCGGCGCGAGCAGGGTTTCCGCGTCGGCGATGCGGCCCAGCAGCGTCAATGCGGTCAGCCAGTGGCCGATCTGCGCGGTGGCGTCGCCTTGTTCCATGCGACGCAGGGTCGGCACGGAAACGCCGATACGCGCCGCGAAGCGGGTTTGCGATTCGTTGCGCGCAACGCGCTCGGCGCGCAGGCGGTCGCCGAGTTGTTGCAGGGTGGCGCTGATATTTTCAGAAAACATGGTTTCCATTATCGGCAAATATTGCACTTAATGGAAATTATGTTTTCTATTTATCAGGCTTTTCCTACTGCTTCGGTCAAGGTTGTGCGCAAGGCGTTCGGGTCGTACTCGCCCGTGACATAGGCGTCGCCCACTTTTTTGAACAGCACGAAGCGGATGCGCCCGGCTTCCACTTTCTTGTCTACGCCCATGTAATCCATGTAGGCGTCGTAACCGAGATCGGGCGCGATCACCGGCAATCCGGCGCGCTGGAATAGCGCTGCGATGCGATCCACGTCGTCGTTAGAAATCATTCCCAGGCGGCGGGACAGATCAGCCGCCAGCATCGTCCCGGCGGAGACGCCTTCGCCATGCAGCCAGTTGCCGTAACCCATGCCGGTTTCGATCGCGTGGCCGAAGGTGTGGCCCAGATTGAGCAGGGCGCGCTGGCCGGATTCACGTTCATCGGCGGCCACCACTTCCGCCTTGTTCTCGCAGGAACGGTGAATGGCGTAAGTCAGTGCCGTGGTGTCGCGCGCCATCAAAGCATCCATGTGTGTTTCCAGCCATTCCAGAAACGGCAGGTCACGGATCAACCCGTACTTGATGACTTCCGCCAGACCGGCCGACAACTCGCGTGCCGGTAGCGTGTTCAGCGTTTCCGTATCGGCCAGCACCAGTTGCGGCTGGTAGAAGGCGCCGATCATGTTCTTGCCGAGCGGATGATTGATGCCGGTCTTGCCTCCGACCGAGGAATCGACTTGCGCCAGCAGCGTGGTGGGAATCTGGATGAACGGCATGCCGCGCTGATAGCAGGCTGCCGCGAAACCGGTCAAATCACCGATGACGCCGCCACCAAGCGCGATCAACGTGGTCTTGCGCTCGGCACGCTGGGTCAGCAGGCCGTCGAAGATCAAGTTCAGCGTTTCCCAGTTCTTGTACACCTCGCCATCCGGCAATACGACCGAATCGACTTGCACGCCGGCATTGCGCAGTGTTGTCGCGAATCGCTCCAGATACAGCGGACCGACCGTGGTATTGGTGACGATCACCGCCCGTTTCTGGACCAGATGCGGCAGCACCAGATCGGCGCGGTCGAGCAGGCCGGGGCCGATGTGGATGGGATAGGCGCGGTCGCCGAGTTCTACGGTCAGGGTTTGCATGGTGTTCGGGGTATCAGTTGTCGCGACATAAGATTGGCAATGATAATCCGCGTCATGAAACTCGCCACCTGGAACGTCAACTCATTAAAAGTCCGCTTGCCACATCTGCTCGATTGGCTGCAAAGCGCCTTGCCGGATGTGGTCTGCTTGCAGGAAACCAAGCAGACTGACGATGTCTTTCCGGCCGATGCACTGCGCGATGCAGGTTATGACAGCGCATTCTCCGGCCAGAAAACCTACAACGGCGTGGCGATTCTGAGCCGCTTGCCGATGACCGACGTGCAAGCCGGCATTCCTGGTTTCGCCGACGAACAGAAGCGCGTTCTGGCCGCCACCGTTGACGGCGTCCGCGTGATTTGCGTCTACATTCCGAATGGCCAGAGCCTGGATTCCGACAAATACCAATACAAGATGGCCTGGCTGGACGCGCTGATCGTCTGGCTGAAGGACGAGATGCAGCGGCACCCCAGGCTGGCTTTGCTGGGCGACTACAACATCGCACCGGAAGACCGCGATTGCCACGATCCAGCGGCATGGGTTGGCCAAGTGCTGGTTTCCGAACCGGAGCGCGCGCGCTTCCAGGCGCTGCTCGATCTTGGTTTGAAGGATGCTTTCCGGCTGTTCGAACAACCGGAAAAGAGTTTCAGCTGGTGGGATTACCGGATGATGGGTTTCCGTCGCAATCTTGGCATGCGCATCGACCATATCCTGCTTTCGTCGGAACTCGTGCCACTGTGCATTGCCAGTGAAATCGACAAGGCGCCGCGCAAGTTGGAACGGCCGTCGGATCACACGCCGGTATTGGCGACGCTGGGGTGAAGCAGGCAGTAAATAGTAGGTTGCAATAAGCGCAGCGTATTGCACCAACCTCTGCACGCAAATCATTCGGCGCAATGCCCTTCGGTTATTGCGCCCTACATGGGCTGGAATAGGTGGTCCTGGCGCGGTTGGAATACATCCCTTGAATTGGCTGGCAGGAAAAAAGATACTTGCGAGCACTGTATCTAGCGTCTAAAAAGCTAACTCACAATACATCTAGTATTTTGGAGGAGTTAGTCATGCAGGAAGCCCTGTTCCCAGAACTCACCGATCAAGCCATTTCCAGCGAGGTATTGCTGGAAAAGTATGCCAAGGGGGATGAGAAAAATGTGACCGATGTGCGCATCCGTGTGGCGCGTGCGCTGGCCTCGATAGAGAAGAAGAGCGAGCGTACACACTGGGAACGCGCCTACTTTGCCGCGATGGAAGCCGGCTTCATTCCGGCCGGGCGCATCAACTCCGCCGCCGGCACCGGTTTGCAGGCGACCCTGATCAACTGTTTTGTGCAGCCGGTGGGCGATGCGATTTCCGGCGAATCGGACGGCAAGCCCGGCATCTACGTCGCGCTCGAAGAAGCTGCCGAAACCATGCGGCGCGGCGGCGGCGTCGGCTACGACTTCTCCACCATCCGGCCGAAAGGCGCGCTGGTCAAAGGCACGCAATCGCGCGCCAGTGGCCCGGTTTCCTACATGCGCGTGTTTGATCGTTCCTGTGAAACGGTCGAATCCGCAGGCAGCCGGCGCGGCGCGCAGATGGGCGTGATGCGCTGCGACCACCCGGATATCGAACTGTTCATCCACGCCAAAGATCAGGGTGATCTGCGCAACTTCAATATTTCCGTCGGCGTCACCGATGCCTTCATGCAGGCGGTGGAAGCTGATGCCGACGTGGAACTGACGCACCGCGCCGAACCCGGCGCCGAACAGAAAGCGGCCGGCGCCTATCAACGCCTGAGCGATGGTTTGTGGGTTTTCAAGAAGATGCGCGCGCGCGATCTGTGGACCCAGATCATGGCCTCCACCTACGACCACGCCGAACCCGGCATCCTGTTCCTCGACCGCATCAACCGCGACAACAACCTGTACTACTGCGAGAGCATCGAGGCGACCAATCCTTGCGTGACGGCGGATACCCGGTTGGCGACGCAATACGGTCTGATTCGCATCGGCGACCTCTATGAAAGTGGCCTGCCTTTAGAAGTGACAGTGGATCGCCGTGCGCTTGGGCATGAAGAGCGTGGTGTAGAAATTCGCTCTGCAAAGCCTGCATTCATGACCGCGCGTATGGCCGACGTATTCAAGGTGACCACCGTCGATGGTTACGAAATCAAAGCCACCGAATGGCATGACTTCTACACGACGCGCGGCAAACTCAAGTTGAAGGAATTGCAGCCCGGTGACGAAATCCTGGTGCAGTCGGGCAAGGGGCAGTTCGGCCAGCAGGGCAGTGAGGCTTTGGGCGTGTTGCTTGGCCTGATTGCCGGTGACGG
>CAMDHJ010000001.1 GCA_945897865.1 Tepidiphilus sp. J10 | reverse complement strand
AGGAGCGTCCGCTTGCGGCGCGAGCGTTGAAGGATCGGCCCGCAAGCGGAGCCTCCTACAGCGTTTTCCACCTCACCCGACAGGTGAATAGAGAAATCGCCCTCTCGCCAGTATCCAGGCGGCTTCACGGAGAATAATCTGCGCTCAACCGAGGTTTCCAGGATGATCGAAAGCCCTCCCCTGCCTTGTTCGAACATGCCTCATCGTCCCCGCCGTCAAGGCGGTTTCACCATGCTGTGGCTGCTGTTTCTCGTCGCCGGACTGGGCGTCGGCATGGCTGCGTTGGGCACCCTTTGGCACACCGCCGTGCAACGGGAGAAGGAGGCGGAATTGTTGTTCATCGGCGACCAGTACCGGCGTGCAATCGAGCATTTCCTGAACACGCCCCCCCCAGGGCAGCCGCCGCGCTTGCCGCAATCGCTGGACGAACTGTTGCTCGATCCACGATTTCCCGAAACCGTGCGGCATCTGCGCCGACTCTATCCCGACCCGATGACCGGTACGGAGACGTGGGGACAGATCAAGGGGCCAGAGGGTGGCATTAGTGGGATGCACAGCCTGTCAGAGAGCAAACCGCTCAAAACTACCGGTTTCCCCGAAAGATATGCCGACTTTGCAGGATCGAACCAATACCGGGACTGGAAATTCACCCAAGCAAGCAACCCGAATGGAAGCAGTACGGCGGGTACGCCAACGGTCAACGTAGGAACGGAGGCAAGTAAAAACCAGCCAGACGGCAACCTTGATGAGGCGCAACAACGGGCCCGTTTCGTCATTTGTATCAAGCAGCGCCAGAAAGCCTATGAAGCCTGCACAAGTGCCAAAAGCCCGGAAGCCATAACCACGTATTACCAATGCAGAAGCAGCGCCAACGAGGCTTTTTTGAGCTGCACCGGCGGTTGGCAGCCTTGACCGGTTGTTGAAACAAACCCTTGCCCCACTTCTGTCGAAAAAACTTACACCCATGAGCCATTCGGCTCATCACACGCACATTTTCAAACCATCAAATTGTCAAGAACGGGCTTTACGGTAGCCTAGCATCTAACTGGCTACGGTCAGGGGGAAGCCAAACGGCTTGGCGTTGATAAGCAAAAAGGCTCAGTTGGCGCCCAGTTTGGCCCTGCATACCGGTAATACAAGGTCGATAGATTGCTATTCAGTCCGCTAAGGGCGCTTGCGTCAAAGCAGGTATCCCAAAGCGGGTAAAGCTGCACCTCTCTCTCAACTTAGGATTTTGGAGAAACATATGAAATTGAAATTGATCGCCGCCGCGCTCGCATTTGCTGCCACCGGCAATGCCTTCGCCATCACCGCCGCTGACGATGTATCCAGCGGCAACTCCTTCCTGCTGCTCACCGTGCTGGACTCCAGCTACAACGGCGGCGTCGGCCGTGCCTACATCCGCTCGCTGGAAGTGGGCATGAACGACTTCGGCACCATGAACCAATTGGCTGCGTTCCCTGGCAGCATCCGTGACGACGGCGTTAACAATGCCGACGGCCAGACCTGGAGCGGCGGCGCAGCCTGGACCTCTTTCGTCACCGGCGTGAGCGATGTCAACGCGCTGACCTGGGACGTCACCGCCCTGGATAGCAATGGTACTTCCGCTCTGAACCAGAAGCGGGTTCTGACCACGTCCAACACCAATCTGCAAACTGCTGTCGCCAACGCTGGGGTCCTGTTCAACAACAACTCGATCACCCTCGCTGGCACAAACCAGGACGTCTACTGGGATGCCGCCATCGCTGCATTGGGGAACGGCACCGAGGTGGTAGTCGATGATGGCGCTTCCAATGCCTTCGCCATCGGCGCCGGCAAGCACAGCAATAACCTGGGCGGCCAGATCACCGCCATCAACACCATGACCAACATCGGCGACGCCGACGGTATGGGCTTCTATTACCTGACCCGTTCCAGCGCCAGCAACACCGCCGAGGCCGTTGCCAAGGCCTATGGTGATGGCGCCGATCTGGACTACCGCTTCAGCCTGGCCAGCAATGGCACGCTGACTTATGCCGCCCCGGTTGCCGCCCCGGTTCCGGAAGCCGACACCTACGCGCTGATGCTGGCTGGTTTGGGTCTGGTGGGTTTCCTGGCTCGCCGCCGCAAGGTCTGAGCCTGGCGTAACTCTGTCTGCCGTGTCATGCCGGCGTAAGCCGGCATCCTGCAACGGCTGGCCCCTGGCCTACGCCGGGGGGCATGCGGCGCACGTAAGCATCAAGCGCAAGCAGCAAGTTTAAGTAAGAACCCATTTTGTAGTCCGTGTTTCAAGTCCAGTTCACTTAGGAGCTTCAAATGAAATTGCATCAAATCGCTCTCGCCGTCGCCGTCATGGCCGCCGGTTCCGCTTCCGCCACCGAAGTGCTGACCTTCTCCGGCGCCACCGCGCTGAACAAGTCGTTCGAGAAGGCTGTTTCCGACCTGTGCGCCACCACCGGCGCCAGCACCGATCGCACCACCCACTCTTCCATCTACAACACCAAGGGCAACACCACCACCCGCTATCGTTGTCTGGCCAAGGCCGGTCTGGGCATTGCCGGTGTGAGCGATGGTGAAGAACTGATCATCTACAAGGAAGGTGGCGGTTCCTCCACCGGCGTCACCAAACTGGTTGGTGCCGGCGTTGCCACCAACATCGCGCTGACCTCCGGTTGTACCGCGACCACCACCGGCAGCCTGATCAGCGGCGGTCCCGTGTTCACCAAGAACAGCGGCTGCGGCAACACCACCAGCGGCACCGATGCCATTCCCGATGCCGGCCTGTCCGACACCGAACCCAAGCTGGTCAGCATCGGTGGCAGCGTCGCCGGCATCACCGCCGGCCCGGTGGTCGCCCAGGTGTTCGGCATCGTTGTGTCCGACAACATCTACCAGAAGTTGCAAGCCGAGCAGGGCAAGACGGTGGGCGACTACTCTGAAGACCAGGCCCCCAGCCTGCCGTCCAGCTTCGTGCGCGGCGCGTTCAACGGCAGTACCACCGACTGGACCGGCCTGGATGCCGACCTCACGGCTGATGACAATCGCAGCGGCGAGGACCATCCCGACCAGGCCGCCTGGGACGACGCCAACACCAACAGCACCGCGATCAAGGTCTGCCGCCGCGCCACAGGTTCCGGCACCCTGGCTACCTTCGAAGCCTCGGTCATGCTGAGTCCCTGTTCTACCAGCAACACCTACGGCGGCGCCCTCCTCCTGTCGAGCGCGGCCGGCGACGATGCGGGTAGCTTCAGCACCTCCCAGGACGGCGAGTCCGACGTCTATCACGTGGTGGAAAGCGGTGCCCAGGAAGCCGTCGACACCTGTTTGACCAAGGCTTATTACCAGGGCGAAATGGCCATCGGCATCATGGGCGGCGAGCGTCAGTTCGGCGACACCGGTTCCAAGACTGGCGGTTCCGATGACAACGACGGCGTGCAGGACAAGTGGCACTACGTCAAGATCAACCAGGTCTACCCGTCTGTGGCCAACTTCATCGCCGGCGACTACGACTTCTACTGGGGCGAAGCCAGCTTCAACGTGCGTGACAGCAATGACGGCAATGCCGCCCTGATCGCCAAGATCAAGACGGAACTGGGTAGCCCTGTTTCCATCGCCAGCATCCCGTTGCCTGGTTTGGCCGCGATCCCCTCAGGCGATTTCCCGTTTGACTATGGCGTCAGCCAAGTTGGTCGCGCCACCCGTGGCGGCAATACCTGCAGCCCGAGCTATCAGGTTTACTGATCTCGAGTTGTAGCGTTGCAGACTGGCCGGGGCGGATTTATCCGCGCCGGCTGAAAAGATTGCCCCCGCGCGAGCGGGGGATTTTGCTTTTTGAGCGGGTTGCGGAGAACAGCCTGGCCAGCGCCAGAGCCGTTAGGGCAGGCGGTTGTCCGAAACCCACTTATACGATCCAGCATGCCTCTATTGCCGAACCTTGCCTCCCCTTTGACCGTCTGTCTGTTGCTGACCGCTATGCCGGCCGGTGCGATGAACCCGGCATCTGCCGGGAAACCTGAGAAAGCAGCAAACGAATCAACCCTCTCTGAGCCGCAACCGTCCTCCGCAAAAGAAACCCCGCCTCTGCAAGCGCCGTCCGTGACGGCAGCGGCAGCGGCAGCGACACCAGCACAGGCAAAGGCTGAAGCGTCTCCAGAGGCACGTTTCGATGTGCTGGAATTCCGTATCGAGGGCAACAGCGTACTCTCGGCGCTGGCCATCGAAACGGCGGTTTACCCGTTTCTCGGTGAGCAACGCGAGGTCAAGGATATGGAAGCCGCGCGCAAGGCCCTGGAAAAGGCCTATCACGACGGCGGCTATCTGACGGTTTTCGTCGATTTACCGGAACAGGAAGTCACCGGTGGCCTGGTACGTCTGAAAGTTACCGAGGCGAAAGTGGAACGGCAGCGGGTCAGCGGCGCAAAGTACTTTTCCCTCGGCCGTATCAAGTCGCAAACATCACAACTGGCCGAGGGTAACGTGCCCTACTTTCCCGAGTTGCAAAAAGAGCTGGCCAGCGTCAACCGCAGCGCTGACCGCAAGGTGACGCCGGCATTACGCGCCGGACGCTCGCCGGGAACGGTGGAAGTGGATCTGAAGGTGCAAGATCGCTCGCCCATGCATGGCCGCGCCGAGCTGAATGACCGCTACAGCCTGAACACCAGCCATAGCCGGTTGGCGCTGGATCTGCGCTACAACAATTTGTGGCAACGTCAACACGGCCTCAACCTGAGTTTTCAGGTAGCGCCAGAGGAAACCAAGGACAGCCAGGTTTTCGCCGGCACCTATCTGGTACCGCTGACTAGCGGCAATTTCCTGGCCGCCTACATGGTTCACAACGAGAGCGATGTGGCGGCGATAGGTGCGGTGAATACCATCGGCCAGGGCGATATTCTGGGTCTTCGCTACATTTTGCCGCTGCGTGGTCGGCCCGGATATTTTCATAACCTGACCCTGGGCGTGGATTACAAGAACTTCAATCAGACCGTGAACCTGCTGGGCGGCGGCGGTATCGACCTGCCGATCAGTTATCTACCCTTTACTGTCGCTTACGACGCTACTTTGCCGGCGGGTAGCCGAGGGCAGACCAAGTTCAACCTGAGTGCAAATTTCTCTGTGCGCGGGCTGGGCAACGATGCCAAGGAGTTCAGCGACAAGGCATCGGATCCGAATTGGTCCAACCTGAAGGTGGAAGTAAAAAACAGTATGAAGTTCGCCGATGACTGGCTGTTTTCGACGCGACTAGGCGGCCAGTTGGCAAGTCGACATCTGATCAGCAACGAGCAGTACGCCATTGGCGGCGTGGATAGTGTGCGTGGCTACCCGGAATCTGCCGCCCTGGGAGACAACGGGTTTTCTTCCAGCCTGGAGTTGCAGATGCCCGGCTGGAATGGACTGCACCCCTACCTGTTTATGGATGCCGCAACAGTGCGTGTTCGCGAGGCCAGCGCCGGCACGATAGATCGCTATGACTTGCTCAGCACCGGGGCGGGTGTGCGGATTTCCGGCTGGGGAGGCTTTAGCGGCGCGCTGGATTGGGCCTATCCGTATAAAACCGTAGGCAACGTGGTCGATGGCGACAGCCGCCTGCACTTCCGCTTGTCTTATGAATGGTGATGCGGTCGGCTGCTGGCAAAGCGAAGATATTAAGCTGTTGAAGGGGTAAGACCATGAATGCAAACAGATTCCGGTTGGTTTTCAGCAAGAAGTCGGGCATGTACGTGCCGACGAGTGAAGTGGTCAGTTCGCAGGGTAAAGATGGCGGCCACGTGCCGCGTGCCGCGCTCGCCCTGAGCCTGTTATTCGCTGCCCTTCCAACCATGGCGGAACTGCCAAACCCCTGCGGCGGTGGCGCTTGCGGTGTCAACCCCAACCCGACCGCTTTCGTCACCAGCGGTGCGGCGAGTTATGCCGTCAACGGCGCCCAGGGCGTGGTGACGCAAACCAGCAACAAGGCCATTCTCAACTGGCAGAGCTTCAACATCGGCCAAGGCCACAGCCTGGAGTTCAAGCAGCCGGGTGCGGACGCAGCCAGCCTGAACCGCATCTGGCAAGCCGATCCCAGCGTGATCGCCGGTGCACTCAAGGCGAATGGTCAGGTTTATCTGATCAATCAGCAGGGCATCGTGTTTGCCAACGGCGCGCAGGTCAATGTGGGCGGACTGATTGCCTCCAGCCTGAACATCACCGACTCGATTTTCCAGAACGGCCTGCTTTCCCCTTCCCAGGGAAGCTTGAGCAAAAACGTTGAGCCCAACGCCGCTCTTTCGGCATTTGCGGATGGCAGCACCGGCAACATCGAAATTGAGCTGGGAGCGCTGATCGAGACCACCGAAGGCGGCCGGGTGCAGTTGTATGCGCCGACGGTGAACAACGCCGGACGTATTGCGACGCCGGATGGCCAGGTGATTCTGGGCGCCGGCAAGAAAGTGTTCTTGAAACAGAGCGACGACCCGGCGCTGCGCGGCCTGCTGGTGGAAGTGGGCGAAGGCGGTACGGTGAGCAACCAGGGCAGCGGCGTGATTGCCAGCGAACGCGGCAACGTCACGCTGATCGGTTTGGCGGTGAATCAGGATGGCCGCATTACGGCCACAACCAGCGCCAGGGCAACCGGCAACGGCACGATTCGCCTGCTGGCGCGCGATACGCCGCGCACTCCAAGCAGCGGCGCCAACATCACTGCGGCCGACTATGCGGCGACCCGGGCCGGTACGGTCAAACTGGGCGAGAACAGCGTGACAGAAGTGCTGCCAGAGCTGGACAGCGATGTAACGGAAGCTGAAAACGAGAACTTTGTCGGCTCACGCATCGATGTAGTCGGCCAAAGTATTCATCATGCCGGACGCATTGCGGCAGCCGGCGGCACGGTGGCGCTGTCGGCGGTGACACAGGATGTCAACGGATTTCTCGATACCGGCTTCAACACCACCACGCGCGACACGGCGGCCAGAATCTATCTAACCGCCGACAGCGTGATCGACGTCTCCGGCGCGGATATCGAACTGGCCATGGCAACCCGGCAGTTGACGGTTGATTTGCGCAGTGATGAATTGAAGGATCTGCCTTTCCAGCGAGATGGTGTGCTGAAGGGCAAGACGGTCACCGTCGATGCAAGCAAGGGCGCGCTGGTTGCCAATGTCTCGAACTATATTGCCGGCCTGACCAAAACAGTGGGTGAAAAAACCCTGCGCGGCGGTACGGTGAAACTGAAATCGGCGGGCGATGTAGTGGTTGCCAAGGGCGCCACGATCGATGTCTCCGGCGGCAGCATTCGCTATCTGGAGGGTGCGCTGAGCCTGACTCAGCTGGTGTCTGGCGGCAAACTGTATGACATCACCACGGCACCGGCAGATCGCATCTATGAGGCGGTGATCGACGGTCAGCCGCAGTTTGTCGCGGGCTTCACCGAAGGTCATGACGCCGGCAGCATCGAAGTCAAGGGGCACGGTCTGGTCCTCGACGGCAACCTGCAGGGTCAGGTCGAGATCGGTCCCTATCAGCGCGACACCCCGCCGGCGGGCGGGCTACTGGTGCTGGAGGATTTCGCCGACAGCGTGAATGGCAATATCGGCAACCTGCTGGATGGCGACAACAGCCATGACGTGCTGTTCAGCGCGATAGATCATGACGCCGGCATCGGCGCGGCCGACCCGGTCCATGGCGCACTGGGACTGGATACGGATTTCATCACTCGCGGCGGCTTCAGCCGCATTTCGCTGACCCGCCATGGCACGATCAACGTGGCGGCCGACCTGAATCTGGCGGCGGGGGGTTCGATCAATCTAACCGGCCGCAGCGTCGATGTGACCGCTGCAATCAGCGTGCCGGCGGGCGACATCAACCTGAACACGGTGCTGGTGAAGAACGAGGCTTCACCCGACCTGTTGCTGCGGCCGGGCAGCCGGCTTTCCACCAGCGGCCTGTGGATCAATGATCGGCCGGACATTGCCGGTTCCAACAGCGGTGTGACGCTGGTCAATGCCGGAGATATCACGCTGCAAAGCGCGGGCAATCTGATCCTGGGCGAACTGGTCGATGGCGCGCTGGACCCGGCCGGTCTGGCACTGGCGGGGGGCGCCTGGTATTCCAGCGGCGGCAAGCTGGTGAAGGGGAATGGCGGCAATCTGACGCTGAAACAAAATGGCACGCTGTTGCTCGGTGCCGTGATCGATGCGATCAGCCCGGGTACGGGCGGTAAATTGAGTTTCGGCACTCAGGGCTCAATGTCGGTCCAGACAGGAGAACTCGCCCACCATGACGACGGCTTGGCGCTGACTTACTCGCACCTGGCTGACTATGCGTCTGACCAGATGATTCTGCCAACCGCGCTGTTCAGCGAACTGGGTTTCGGCAGCTATTCAATCTCCCAGCAGAGTCTACGTGTGGAGCCTGGTGCTCAGGTCAATGTGCTGTCGCCCTACCTGGAATTGTCGGCAGGCAGCTATTTTTCGCCTTCCGCCGCCAGCCTTTCCGGCCTTGCGACACCCGCATCGGACCCGCTGCTGCGCAAGGCAGCCAGTCTCACCTTTAACCAGGATTCGGCCATTCCTGGCAGCGAATTCTTGATTGGCGCCGGCGCCAGCATCCGCACCGATGCAGGGGGGACGATCAACCTGACCAGCAACAGTGCGAACCCGATGGTGATCGACGGCGATCTGTATGCGCCCGCCGGCAGCATCAGTCTGGTTCTGAACAAGAATCCACTGGTCAATGCGTTGGTCGCCGACCTGGGTATCTGGCTGGGCAGCACGTCCAGCCTGAGCACTGCGGGCGTTTACGTGACCAAGCCCCGCGCCGACGGTTTGCGCCAGGGCGATGTGCTGAACGGCGGGAAAATCACGCTGAGCAGCGATCTTGGCTTCATTGTCGCGAAGAGCGGTTCGCTACTGGATATCTCCGGCACCCAGGCGGTTCTGGATTTGACTGCTGCCGGCGGTATTGATACGCGCTCGGTCTACAGCCACGGCGGCAGCCTGAGCCTGAGCGCGAGCCTGGGTTTGTTCCTGGATGGACAGATCAAAGCCCAAGGCGGTGGCACAGGGGCGCGCGGTGGTTCGTTAACCATGGCGATGACCTCGCCCAACCAGGGTGTGGGTTCGTTTTATCCGACAAACGAACGGGTGATCTCGGTGCTGGATAGTGCCACGGCGAGCGCGCCATCGGACTTGACGGCGCCGGGAGATGAACTTGCCGCAGCCGATCAGGGTGTCGGTCTTTTCAATCTGCGCAGCTTGCGTGGCAGTGGTATCGAACAACTGAGCCTGCGCGCGGGGAATTTCCTGCACGGGGAAGAGGGGGCGCAACAACTCAGCCTGGGCAAGATCCGCTTCGAAAACACGATTGATCTCACCCGTGAAACCCAGTTTTCACTGAGCTCGCTCACGCTTGATGCGCCGCTGCTGGATACCGGCGGTCATCAGGTTGTTCTCAATGCGGATTATCTGGCGCTGCGCAATAGCGATAGCGGCATGTCTGAAAGCAACAGCAACAAGGCGGAAGGCCAGCCGCTCAACGTGATCAAGATGCCGGAGGCAAGTGGGGGTAACGGTGGTCTGACGCTTTCTGCCGGCCTGATCGACCTGAGCGGCATGGTTGCCGTGCGGAATGCCGATAGCGTCACGCTGGACAGTGCCGGGGATATCCGCGCCCAGGGTTTGTTCTATGCCAATCGGACTTACCTCACCGAGTCCGGCGCACTGGCGCCGTTGCAGGAACTGTATGGCCGCTTTGCGGTTGCCAAGAATCTGACGCTGAACGCTGCGCAAGTCTATCCCGCCACATTCACCCAATTTGAGCTGGAAAGCCAAGCCGTCGATGGCATGATCACGGTGGCGCCCGGCGCCCGGGCAGCGGCGCCGATTCTCTCCGCCGGCGGTGATTTGACCTTGCGCGCGGCCAGCATCGAGGTGCTGAACGGCGCGGCCTTGAAGGCGCCATTAGGTCGCCTCAACCTGGAGTCCAGCACCGCCGATGGCAAGGTGCATCTGGCTACCGGCAGCCTGCTGTCGACTTCCGCCGAAGGCGCGATCATTCCCTTTGGCTACACGGAAAACGGCATCGACTGGGTATATGAATTCAGCCCGGGCAATTTCAAACTGGTGCAAGCGGAAGATCTGGCCAAGCTGGTCGATATCTCGGCTGACACGGTCGCGATCGATGCCGGGGCGACACTGGATATCTCTGGCGGCGGCGATGCTTATGCCTATGAGTTCATCCCCGGCCCGGGCGGTTCGAGTGACCAGCTTTCTGCCGCTGCGCAACTTGCCGCCGGCAACAAGACACCGACCCGCTTCGCGATCCTGCCCTGGTTGGGCGAGAACGCCGCGCCGCGGGATACGGTGTTTGGCCAGGGATACGATATTGCGGCAGGCGAGGCGGTTTATCTGGAAGGCGGGGCTGGCCTGGCGGCTGGTTACTATCAGCTGCTGCCGGCGCACTACGCACTGTTGCCGGGTGCTTTCCTGATCGAGACGAAAGCCGGATTTACCGATCTGGCGAGCAGCCAAGGGCAGGCTCTGAGCGATGGCACGCCGGTTTCATCCGGCTATCGCACCAATCTCTTGAGCGGGGTGAAGGATGCCCGCTGGAGTGGATTCGCGGTTTACAACCACGAGCAGGCAAAGCAATTCTCGGAATATCGCCACAGCTTCGCGAACGACTTTTTCACCGCCGCGGCGGCCGATACCAGCGTTTCGGTGCCACGTCTGCCTGAAGATGCCGGCCGACTGGCGGTGACGGCACGGGTCGATATGTTGCTCGCGGGCGATCTGGTGACCGAGCATGCCGTCGGCAGTCGCGGCGCGGAAGTCGATCTCATCGCGCCCAAGTTGGCAGTGCTCGCGCCCGGCGGTAGTCTGGCCGGTCATGTGGTACTGACCACCGATGTATTGAACCGCCTCAACGCAGAAAGCCTCCTGCTCGGCGGCAAACGCCTGGACGTGGACGGCAGTCAACACATCGAAACGGACACCACGACGCATGTCGTGATCGGCAATGACGCGGCGAATGTGTTCACCGCGCCGGAAGTTCTGGTCGCCGCGCGCGACGAGATCCTGGTCCGCAGTAATTCGGTGATCGAAGCCAGCGGCGCACCGAGCGATGCGGGTCTGGCGCTGGAAATATCCGGGGATGGTGCATTTCTGGCGGTATCCGGCAGGTCTCCGGCTTTCAGCCGGGTCGATGTCGAGCGTACTCGTGGCAATCTGGTGGTGGAGGCCAACACCACGCTCAGGAGCGGTGGCGGAATTGTGCTCGATGCCACGCTGGAGAACCGTTTTGCCGGTGCAATCGAGTTCACCGGGGCAACTGCCGGCCTGACTCTGGGTGCCAGCCGGATCAGCTTTGGCGAGGTACCTGTCGGCACCGAGGGACTGGTGTTCGAAGGCGGCGACCTGGGCTTGTTCGCCGCAGCCAGCGCCATCGAACTCAAGTCGTATTCCAGCATTGATTTCTACGGCAGCCTGACTTTGGGCGAACTCGATAGCGCCGGCGCGCCAAACATCGAGTCGCTGACTTTTGCCAGCGCCAACCTGCAAGGCCATGGCGCGGCGACGGACACGGTTAGCGTGAATGCGGCCGAAATCACGCTGGCGAATCCCGATGCCGTGCTGGTCGCGGCAGCCGGCAGCGGCGCCGGCCATCTGGCTCTGAACAGCAAACGACTGGTGGTTGGTGAAGGAGACAAGTCGGTGTCCGGTTTTGCCAGCATTGCGGCTACAGCTGAGGATGAGATTGTCGGCGTCAGCACCGGCGCCAGTTCTTTCAGCGGCGGTGTCACGCTGAAGACTGCGCGCATTACCGGAAAAGCCAAGTCGAACCAGAGCTTGAGTGCAAGCGGCGACCTGAATATCGAGTCGTTGACGCGTCCAGCCAATGCGGCGGTGCTGGCTGCGGTCAGTGATCTTGGCGCGAAATGGCGCTTTGCCGGTGCATCGCTGAGCCATCAGGGAGTCATCGAGTTGCCGGCTGGCGTGGTCATGCTGCATGCCGGAACTGGCGATGCAAGCGTCACCGGGATGATCGATGTCTCCGGCCGGCTGGTTGATTTCAGCCGCCCCGACCAGGGTCTGGTCGCCAAAACTTATGCGCCAGGCGGCACGATTGGTGTCGAGTCCGTGGCAGGTGATATCGCTATCGCGGCGGGTGCAAGGCTGGATGTGTCGGGTGTGGTTGGTGGCAATGCCGGCACATTGGAATTGGCGGCGGCGAATGGTTCGGTGAACATCGCCGATGCCACCTTGTTCGGTAACGCTGTCGCGGTGGCGGGCGGTGAGACAGTCAGTGGCGGCAATTTCAGGCTTGATGTTGCCGCGCTGCCCGATTATCAGGCGTTGAATCGCAAGCTGATCGCCGGCGGTTTTGACGCGACGCAGCAGCTGCGCGTGCGCGGTGGCGATGTGACGATTCCTGCCACAGAAAAGAGGGATTTCGCAATCAAGGCAAGCGACTACCGCCTGAGCGTGGACGCCGGAAAGATCAGCATCGCCGGAACAATTGATGCCAGTGGTGACCGGGGCGGGCATATCGGCTTGTTTGCCGGCAATGGCTTGCTGCTGGAAAGCGGCGCCAACCTGAATGCCGCCGCGACGGCTGCCGACAAGCGAGGTGGTCGGGTTGAGCTGTATGCCGGCAACGGCATGCTCGATCTGCGCGCCGGCAGCAAGATTGCGGTGGATGCGGGCGCCAACGGGCAGGCTGGCGCCGTGCTGCTGCGCAGTCTGCGAAACAGCGGCAACGTGAATGTAACGGCGCTTGACAGCAGCATCAGCGGCGCGGGTGAGGTGGTCCTGGAAGCTGTCCAGGTTTACGCATCCATATCGAGCCTGGGCAGCGCGGAATTTGAGGCTTTCCACAGTGACAGCAGTACATTCATGGTCAACGCCGTCGCCATAGAGTCGGCGCTGGGCAAGGCTGGAGATCCGAGCTTCCATCTGCGTCCTGGTGTGGAAGCGGTTGCCAGCGGCGATCTCACACTGGCCGAGGACTGGAACCTGCTCGCGGCAAGGTATGACACTGAACCCGGCATTCTGACCTTGCGCTCCAGCGGCGACTTGCTGATTGAAGCCAGCTTGAGCGATGGCTTCAGCACGGCGGCGACCAATGGAACATTGCAATCTGGCGATTCCTGGTCTTATCGCCTTGTGGCGGGCGCGGATTCCGCCAGCGCCAACCCGCTCGATGTCAGGCATGGCCAGGGCGATGTGATCGTCAGCGCCGACAAGGTGGTGCGTACCGGCACGGGTGACATTGCGGTAGCGGCAGGGCGCAATATCGAGCTGGCATGCAGTAATTGTGACAAAACCAGCTTTACCTCCGGAGTGATCTACACCGCCGGCGCACCTTCGGTGTGGCCCACAGGGGTGCTCAAGGTGAGCAATTCGACCCTTGCCGGACTCAGCTTTCCAGAGGGCGGTGGTGACGTCAGCCTGACCGCCGGCGAGGACATCATTGGCGCGGGAACGCCACAATTGGTGGCCAGCTGGTTGCGCCGTAAAGTCAACTCGGGCACGGCGAGGGAATTGGCCTGGGGGATCGATTTCAGCAAGTTCAAGCAGGATGTGGCCGCGCTCGGTGGCGGCGATGTCACGGTCAGCTCAGGTGGTGATATCCGAAATCTTTCGGTCTCCCTGCCCAGTACCGGGCAGGTGCCGGGCACCGCCGGCCAGCCTTTCCAGGCAGCAGCCATGCGCATACTCGGTGGCGGTGACATGCGGGTCACCGCGGGTGGCGATGTGCTGAGCGGACTTTACTATGTCAGCAACGGCGCGGGTGTCCTTCAGGCGGGTGGCAACATCGCCTCCGGTCGATTAGTGAGCGATACCTCGAGCAACGCCAGCATTGCTGCCAAGAACAATCCGATCTACACCCTCCTGGTGACCGACAATGCCCGGATGACGGTATCCGCAGGTGGCGATCTTCACCTTGGCAGTGTGGCGAATTCCACCATGCTGCCGGTGGACAACGTGCAATTATCCAGCGATAAGAAAATCTATTTCTATACGCTGGGCGAGCGGGCCGGCCTTGATCTGTTCAGCCGGGGCGGCGATGTCACGCTGCACAACAACGAGAAAGATATCCTCGAGGCGGCCCGGAACGTGCTGGCCAGTTCTCCCGATATTGGCGCCTACACGAATTCGATCAATAGCGCGTATCCAAGCGGTCTCAATGTAGTCGCCACACAGGGCGACATCCTCATCGCGAATCCGATCAGCTTGTTCCCCTCGCCTTATGGCCATTTGCATTTACTGGCGCGTGACAGCATCGAATTGGCCAGGCTCGATGTCGGCAATCAATTGCGCATACTGGATAGCGATCCGGGGCTGTTCAAGAGCCCGATAAATCCGGTGGCGAATGGTAGTCCGGCCTTGGCAACCCTGAACCTGCTGCATGCGAGCTCGCCGATCCACTGGCAAGGCGATGGAGTGGTTGGTAATGGCGTGGCGGATGCGGATAGCAGCCCGCTGACAATGGTCGCGCTCAACGGCGATATTCTCGGCAACGCCTCTTTGAAGGGTGAAATCGAGTCGGCAACCGGATTCATGCTCTATGCCGGACGTGATATCGAAAATCTGAAGATTCGCGGCCAGCATGTCCAATCGTTGTTCGATGAAACCAGCAGCGTGGTTGCCGGTCGCGACATCCGCTACACGACGCCACGCGATATCGCCGGCAAAGTCAGCGGTAACGCGGCGGGAATTTCGCTCGGTGGCGACGGTTCACTGGAGGTGTTCGCAGGCCGCCATATCGATCTGGGCAGTTCCAATGGCATCGTCACCGATGGCGATCTGGGTAACACCAATCTGACGTCCGCAGCGGGCGCGGCAGTGCGGGTCATGTCCGGTTTGAGCGGCGGTGTCGATTACGCGGGGTTTACCACATCGTATTTTGATCCGGCCAAGTCGGTAGCGAATGAGGCTGGCTACGTCGCGAGCATGTTGGCGTATTACCAGAAAGTGACCGGCGATAGCAACCTTACGGCCGCAGCCGCTTTCGCAATGATGCAGGAAGACAGCGATCTGAATCGCCGCGTCCTGGTGCTCGACGCACTGTTCAACGAGGTGCGCGAATCGGGACGTGCCGCGGCAGTGCTCGGCGGTGATGAGCGCGAGGCAGCCTATCAGCGCGGTTTCGCTGCGGTCGCGTCGCTCTTCCCGGGGGATACTCAGGCTGGCGATCTGAGCCTGCTATTCAGCCAGATCAATACCGAGGCGGGCGGTGGTATCGATATTCTGGTGCCGGGTGGCAAGGTCAACGCTGGCCAGACTACCGCCTCGTCGGGGATCAGCAAGGATCCAGCCGATCTTGGCATCATGGCATTTGATTTGGGTGCGATCCGGGCGATCGTCGATGGCCGAGGACCGGCGGATGATCGAATCAAGGGCGATTTCGCGGTCAACGAAAGTCGTGTATTCACGCTGCGCGGTGGCGACATCCTGCTCTGGTCGAATGATGGCGACCTCGATGCCGGCAGGGGTGCAAAAAGCACGGTTTCGGCGCCACCGCCGCAACTTGTGTTCGATAACAGCGGCAATTTGAAGCTAAAAGTGGTGGCGGTCGCGGGCAGTGGTATCCGCGCACTGCTGACCGATCCGACGATCGATCCTGCTTCGGTCGATGTGGATCTGTTCGCACCACGCGGCTCGATCAACGCCGGCGACGCGGGTATTGCCTCCGCTGGCAACGTGACCCTCGCCGCTGTGCAGGTGATCGGCGCCGACAATATTCAGGCTGGCGGCGTTTCGACGGGGGTGCCCATTTCGGATGCCGGCTTGTCCGGAGTTAGTGCCATCAGCGGCGTCAGCGATGTCGCAAGTACCGCACAGGAGGCGACCAAATCACTGGGTGAAAGTACACAAAAGAATGAGCAGGCAGCGCAGGAAATGAAACAGGCACTGGCCAACTTCAAGCCCAGTTTCATCTCGGTCGAGGTCATCGGTTTTGGCAATACCTCTGCGCCCGGTGCAAAAGGTCAGGATGATGAGGAAATAAAGCGTAGAGCAGCAAAATCGCGTGGGTGAGTTTTTACAGTTTCAACGGGTTGACCGCACTCTCCTTGTGAGGGAAGGCGCGGCAATTTGTCCAACTTCAGTATCGCTACTTCAACATGCCTGCAAGCCAAAATGCTTTTCCCGAATCTGAATTTCGTCAGGCCGTCGCATTGCATCGTGCGGGCCGGATAGATGAGGCAATCAGTTTGTATGAGGTACTGGCGCATCACCACCCCGATCAGGTCAAGCTGCGATTGCATCTCGGTTTGGCGGCCTATCAGGCGGGCAATTCCGCAGTCGCTGTGGAGCACTTCAAACTCGCTTTATCCGTGTCTCCGGATGATCCGGAGATACACAACAATCTGGGTTTCGCTTATCAGGATTTAGGCGATTTCGACACGGCCATCACTTGCTATCGCCATGCTTTGCAATTGAAGGCGGACTATCCGCTAGCCCTGAATAACCTGGGCAGCGCACTGGCGCACCAAGGGGAATTCGAGGCTGCGATTTCGCTCTACCTGCGCGTTCTGGTACTCCAACCAGACCATGCGCAAGCCTGCTTCAATCTGGCGGCAGCTTTGCACGAAACAAATCGTATCGAGGAAGCGCTCACGTACTACCAGCGTGCTGCCGCGCTGCAGCCGGACGATCTGGATACCCGCTTCAACATGGGAGTGGTGCTGGAGGATTTAGGACGCTTGGATGCAGCGATTGCCTGTTACCAGCAGGTTCTTGAGTTAGACCCCGACTATCCTGAGGGCCATTGCAACCTGGGCAATGTACTCAAGGATGTTGGTCAGCTGGAGGCGGCCATCGCCAGTTACCAGCGGGCTCTGGAACTCAGGCCGGAATATCCGCAGGCGCTGAACAATCTGGGGGCGGCTTTGATCGACGTTGGCCAGGCGGATCGTGCCATCGAGCACTACCAGCAGGCGTTGACCCATCAGCAAGACTACATGCAGGCGCGTGACAACCTGGTTTTTGCGCTGAATTACTCAGTCACCGAGAAACCCGCAACCTATCTGGCTCAGGCGCTGGCTTTTGGCGCTCTGGCCTTGGCCAAAGCTAGTCCTTATGAGAGATGGAACGCGCGGCCCATTCCTGAAAAGCGTTTGCGGTTAGGTTTTGTATCCGGCGATCTGCGTACCCACCCGGTCTGTTTTTTTCTGGAGAGTGTGCTGACCGCCCTCGATCAACGCGTCGTCGAACTGCACGCTTATTCAACCGGAAAATCAGCGGATGATCTGACCCGCCGGATCAAGCCCCACTTTGCGTCCTGGGTTGATGCGCATGTCTTGTCCGATGCGGCCCTGGCTGCGCGGATTCATGCGGATGCCATTGACATCCTGATTGATCTGTCTGGTCATACCACCCTGAACCGTCTATCGATGTTCGCCTGGAAACCTGCACCGGTTCAGGTGACCTGGCTGGGGTATTTCGCTTCCACCGGGGTGCCGGGAATGGATTACATCCTGGGCGACCCGCAAGTGACTCCAGAGGAAGAAAAATCCCATTTCTCCGAAACGGTGTGGCGCCTGCCCGAGGTTTACTACTGTTACACGCCGCCGGATCTGGCGATCGAGCCGTCCCCGCTGCCGGCGCTGGAGAATGGCTATGTCACGTTTGGTTGTTGCAATGCGTTGGCCAAGTTGAATGATTCGGTGGTTGCGCTGTGGTCGCATGTGCTGGCGCGTATTCCGAATTCGCGGCTGTTGTTGAAGACGCGGCTGCTGGACCAACCCGTGTTCGCCCAACGTCTGCGGGAACGATTCGCCATGCATGGCATCGCCGCAGATCGCCTCTTGCTGGAAGGGCAGTCGCCGCGTGCGCAGTACTTTACCGCGCTCAGCAAGGTTGATGTGTTGCTTGATCCGTTTCCCTATCCGGGCGGGACGACTAGTCTGGATGGCTTGTGGATGGGGGTGCCCGTCCTGACTTTGCGCGGAGAGCGTTTCATCGGCCATCAGGGCGAGACGATTCTGGTCAATGCGGGATTGTCCGATTGGATCGCCGCAGACCCGGATGAGTATGTGGCCAAGGCAGTTGCCTGCTCACAAGACCTTAAAGCCCTGGCCTCTCTTCGTGGGCAATTGCGTGCGCAATTGCTTGCTTCGCCGTTGTGTGACGCCCCGCGCTTTGCTCGCCATTTCGAGTCAGCGCTAAAGGGCATGTGGCAGAAATGGTGCCTGGAAGCGGGAGCCAGTTGCAACGATTCGCGCTCGGTATTCCAGCGACTGTGCGAACAAGGCAGTGATTTTTGCGAAGCCGGACATCCGGAATTGGGCTTGCCACTGTTCGAGAAGGCTTATGCGCTCGATCCCGATCATGCTTTGATTACGTCCTATCTGGGACATGCGCTGCTGTTACTCGATCGGCATCAAGAAGCCGAACATTTCTACCGGAAGGTGTTGGCTCGCTCGCCTGATTCGGCCGAGGCGAATTTCGATCTGGGCAATGCACTCAAAGGCCTGAGACGCTTCGAAGATGCCGCCGCAAGCTATCGACAGGCATTGAAGCTGCGGGCTGATTACCCGGTAGCCTGGTGCAATCTCGGCGTGGCACTGCGCGAAATGGGGCTGTCTGGCGAGGCGGCCAGTTGTTTTCGCCGCGCGATCGAGGCCAAGGCGGATTATCACGAGGCCTGGAACAACCTCGGCATCGCCCTTGGCGATCTTGGTCAATTACCGGCGGCGCTGGAGTGCTATCAACGCTGCATCGAGTTCACGCCGCATTATCTGGATGCGATGCATAACACGCTGTTCGCGCATAACCTGATTGCTGATCAATCCCCCCAGACCATGCTGGAAGGTGCACGGAAATTTGCTGCGTTGGTAGCGGATCGAGCCAAGCCCTACCAGCGTTGGTTCTGCCAACCCGTGTTGGACAAACGGTTGCGCGTGGGCCTGGTTTCCGGCGACTTACGCACACATCCAGTCGGTTATTTTCTGGAAAGCACCTTAGCGACACTGGATCGGGATCGCCTCGAACTTTTCGCATATTCCAACAACGTCCAGGAAGATTCGCTGACCCAGCGGATCAAGCCTTGTTTTGTCGCCTGGATCAATGCGCGCGGTTTGAGCGATGAAGCGCTGGCGCGCCGGATGCATGATGATGGCATCGACATCCTGATCGATCTGGCCGGCCATACCGCCCATAACCGGCTTTCGGTATTTGCCTGGAAGCCGGCGCCGGTACAAGTCACCTGGCTGGGCTATTTCGCGACTACCGGGGTGCCAGGGATGGATTACATCCTCGGCGACCCGCAAGTGACGCCGGAGGATGAGGCATTTCATTTCTCTGAATCGATCTGGCGTCTGCCGGAGATTTATTACTGTTTCACGCCACCGAATCTAACGATTGAACCCGCTCGGTTGCCGGCCCTGAGCAATGGTTATGTGACCTTCGGCTGTTTCAACAAACTGTCGAAATTGAACGATGCCGTGGTGGCGCTGTGGGCGCGGATATTGTTGCAACTGCCGGATTCGAAGCTGTTTCTCAAGACCAAGGAACTGGGCGAGGAGGAGCCAGCGCGAGCGCTCAGGGAGCGTTTTGCCGCTCAGGGAATTGAGGAGGAACGGCTGATATTTGAAGGCCAGAGTCCGCGTGTCGAGTACTTGGCGGCCTACAACCGGGTGGATTTAGCCCTGGATCCATTCCCTTTTCCGGGGGGCACCACTTCGGTGGAAGGGCTGTGGATGGGCGTTCCGGTAGTGACGTTGAAGGGGGATCGGTTTATCGGCCACCAGGGCGAAACGATCCTCGCAAACGCGGGCCTGGGTGACTGGATCGCGGCGGACTCTGACAATTATGTGGCCAAGGCGGTGGCTTATGCGGGTGCACTGAACGAGCTATCCGAGTTGCGAGGCCGGCTGCGTTCACAGTTGCTGGCTTCGCCGTTGTGTGACGCACCGCGCTTCGCCCGAAACTTCGAGGACGCCCTCAGAGCAATGTGGATGAAGTGGTGCGAGAACAGGCGATTGGAGTCATGCACTCATGCCAACCATTCATACTCAGCGGGTACCGCCCCGGAAGCCATGCCATAAGGGTATGCACTTCCGGCCTCGCATCGCCGATCTGATCATCTTTCCTGACCACCAAGACATGTCGAACACATCCACGCTGTTTTCTCAGGCTCAAGGCCTGTATCAAGATGGTCGGCTAGGTGAAGCCAAAATGTTGTACGAACGACTATTGGTCATGGATGGAGACCATGTCGATGCCCTTACCAATCTAGGCACCCTGTGCTTGCAGCAAGGTCGCATCGAGGAGGGCGCGCGACACCTCGAAAAATCTCTGCAACTCAGCCCCAATCAGGCCAATGTGCATTACAACCTGGCCATCGTGCGGCAAGGGCAGGGTCGTCTGGAGGAGGCGCTGGCCTGCTACGATCAGGCCCTGGTCTTGAGACCGGATCATGTGGCCGCTCAGAATAATCGAGGGCTCGCGCTACAGGCGTTGAATCGTCTGGATCAGGCTTTAAGCAGCTTTGATCGCGCCATCGCCCTGATGCCCGGTTACGCCTTGGCACACAATAACCGGGGCAACGTACTGCGTGATCTGAAACGAGTCGCGGATGCTCTGGCAAGCTTCAATCAGGCCATCAGGATCAACACCGATTACGCCGAAGCCCATTTCAACCGTGCCCTCGCCCTTCTCGATCTGAAACGTCCTGTCGAGGCATTGGAAAGTTTGACCCGCGCTATTGCCCTGCAACCGGATTATCCGGAGGCACATAACCAACTGGGTGTTGTGCTACTCGGCCTGAACCGCATGGACGAGGCCTTGACCCGCTTTCAGCATGCGATTGATCTCAAGCCCGAGTATGCGGATGCGCATGACAATCTGGGTGGCTTGCTTCTGGAATTGGACCGAGCCGAAGAAGCTGTGGCCAGCCATGAACATGCTATCGCGCTCGACGCGAATTTTGCCGAAGCGCATAACAACAAGGGCACCGCGCTCATGCAACTGGGCCGCATGGACGAGGCCAAAGCCGCTTTCCGGCGAGCATTGGAACTCAAACCAGAGTATGCGGAAGCCCACTACCATCGCGCATTTCTGGAACGCTCCGAGCCGGGTGACCCGACACTGGAACTGATCGAATCGATGCTGGACACAGCCGGGATTTCGGTCAATGAACGAATCTACCTGCATTACACGGCAGGGAAGGTCTTGGACGATATCGGCCAGACACCGGATCGCGCCTTCTTGCATTTCGCGCAAGGGGCTCGCCTGAAGCGGGCGGAGTTCAAGTATGACGTCGCAAAAGACGAAGCATTCTTCGACTCTATCAAGCGGTCATACAACGCTGAACGCTTGGCAAATACCGATGTGGTAAACACATCCAATCACACCCCAGTCTTTATCGTTGGCATGCCACGTTCGGGGACCACGCTTACCGAACAAATCCTGGCGAGTCATCCCCGTGTCTATGCCGCCGGGGAGCGACCTGACTTGAATCTGATCATCCAGGAAACAAGCCTCAGGCTGGCATCCCACTACCCGGACTGGATCAATCAGGCTTCAAGCGAGATCCTCAGCCAGGTAGGCCGTCAATATCGCCAAAGGGTCGTGAACGCCAAGGGCGCACAAGATCGCGTGACTGACAAGATGCCCACCAATTTCAGGCATCTTGGGCTGATTGCGCTGGCGCTTCCGGATTCGCGCGTCATCCACATCCGCAGGGATCCTGTAGCCATCTGTCTATCCTGCTTTACGAATCTGTTCACGAATGGGCAGCCTTATTCCTACGATCTTGTGGAACTGGGCCATTACTTCCTGGCATATGAAAAACTCATGGCCCACTGGCGGCAAGTGCTGCCCATGGGATTCATGCTGGAGATCGAATACGAGGAACTGGTCAACGATACTGAAAATGTGGCACGCAGGATGCTGGCGCATTGCGGACTGGAATGGGATCCGGCCTGCCTTCGCTCGCATGAAACAAATCGCTTGGTCAAGACCGCAAGCGTCGCGCAAGTGAGACAGCCCATCCATCAGACGTCAATAGCACGTTGGAAGCGCTACGAGTCGCACCTGGGGCCGCTGTTGGATGTCCTCGGCGTGGGGACGTCGGATGCCACATTGGTCAACACCGTGCACATTCATGCACATCGCGCGTAACCCAGTTAACGAAGAATCGCCACGATCAGTTCTTGGCTTGCCCGGCGCCGGCCTGGCTGATGAGTTGCACCACCGCCAGATGATGATGTTTATTTGCCAAAGCCAAGGCCGTGGCGCCATTGCGCTGTTTGGCACTGATGTCCGCGCCGGCATCGAGTAGAGTCTTAACCATCTCCGCATGCCCGGCTCGCGCGGCCAGAATCAAGGGTGTTGCGCCATCACTTCGTTTGGCGTTGACATTGGCTCGGGCCGCGAGCAGGGCACGTGCAAGTTCTATGTCATTTTTCAACGTAGCTCGAATCAAGGCTGTTTCGCCATTGTTGATTCGTGCGTTGACATCGGCACCAGCGGCCAGCAAAGGTTTTGCCAAGTCCAGGCCACCCTCCTGCACAGCCAGAATCAAAGCGGTATGGCCGGTTTGGGCTTTTGCATTCGCGTCAGCCCCAGCTTCCAATAGCGAATTGATTAAAACACTGTCTCCGTTCATGGCAGCAAGGATCAAGGGGGTGATGCCCTGACTATCCTTTGCATTGACATCAACGCGAGCGGCAAGCAGTGCTTTGACTGCATCGTAATCGCGGGCATAAACGGCTTCATTGAGTTCATGCTGTCCTGTAGTTGCGGTCCAACCGATGGCAGACCAAGACAAGGTTAGTGCCAATGCAATCACGATTGCGGTTGCTTTGTTGTACATGTGTGCCATCAAGATCACTCCTAATCTTTGCAATATTCGATCAAAAAGCAGCCGATGGCTGACTTTCACCGGCCCGGATACTAATACCCGTCGATGACAGTTCTATCTCGATTTGGCATGGTTCCATGACGCCTCATACGGGTGTGGCGGAAGACAGGAAGTGCATTGCGGCAATCTTGGCGCATCGTCTATTTGCAGCCATCACGTCGCCCAGAAAATCGTCTGCAACAGGCAAAAGCATCCCGTTGGAATGCCCGGCATGAACCGAACGGCTCATGTCGAGGTAATCGGCTTGTAACCAGATTCGCGAATACTGCTTGTTTTCCAGACTGGCTCGTGTCCCCATGATCCGTATCCTGTTTTCCCTGTTGTTGCTTGCCGCGACGTTGCCGGCCCAGGCTTGGTGGAACGACGAATGGAGTTCGCGCAAGGCGATTACGTTGAATACCGCCGCAGATGGCGCGGATTTGAAGGCAGGTCTGGCGAATGTTCCGGTGCTGGTGCGCTTGCATACTGGAAATTTTGATTTTGTGTCGGCCAGGGAGGACGGGGCAGATCTAAGGTTCATCGCTGAAGACGACAAGACACCGCTGAAATTCCATATCGAGAAGTTTGATTCACTCGGCGAGATGGCGATGATCTGGGTGCAGGTGCCGAATCTGCAGCCCGGCAACAATACGCAGAAGATCTGGCTTTATTCCGGCCATGAAGAGGTCGCTGCCGGCAGCGATGCCAAAGGCACCTACGATGTGAATCAGCTTGGTGTCTGGCATTTTGCCGAGTCCTCCGGCACGCCGCAGGATGTCACCGGCTATGCCAACCATGCGCGGGAATTCACCGGGGCGCGTTTTTCCGGTGCCGCGATCGGGGAAGGTATCAAGTTCGAGGGCGAATCAACCCTGGTGATACCCGCCTCGCCTTCACTCAAGATCAGTCGTGCTGCCGGAGTCACTTTTTCGACTTGGGTGCGGCTGAGCACCGAAGGCCAGAACTCGGTTCTGTTCAGCCAGCAGGATGGCGACAAATCGATCGTGGTCGCGCTGAATTCGGGCAAGCTGGTCGTGGCGGTGAATGATGGCAGCGTCAGCCTGAGCACCGAGCCGCTGGTCGATCTGCCGGTAGGGGTGTGGCATCACGTCGCGCTGACGGTGGAGGAAGGAACTGCGCTGTTCGTGAATGGGCAGAAGGTTGCCGAGTCGACGGCGATCTGTCCGGACATGGGCGGTGAAATCACGCTGGGCCGGGGATTGGTCGGTGAGATCGATGAGCTGGCTATGTCCAATGTGGCGCGCGGTGAGGATTGGGTCAGGGCGGCTGCGCTGGGTCAGGGCGCCGAGGCCAAGCTGACCGTTTACGGTGAAAGCGAGGAAGCCGAAGGCGGCGGTGAGACTTCGTACTTTGGCGTGATTCTGCAAAGCGTGACGTTGGACGGCTGGGTGGTCATCGTGATTCTGATGATCATGCTGGGCATCAGCACGATGGTGATGGTCACCAAGTCAATGGTGATTGGAAAGACCGACAAGGCAAACCGACAATTCATGGAGGCGTTTCGTGGCCTCAAAGGCGGAGATACCGCTACGCTGGATGCCGATGACAATCCCGCAGACGCGGATCTGAAGGACGCGGGATTGGCGTCGATCATGTTTGGACACCATGACCACTTTCAGAACTCCAGCCTTTACCGCATCTACCATGCGGGTATCCAGGAAGTGAAGAAACGCAAGGGCGAACGCACCCAATTGGAGCTCTCGCCGCAAGCGTTGAATACCATTCGCGCCACACTCGACGGCACTTTGGTGCGCGAGAACCAGAAGCTTAACAACCTGATGGTGCTGTTGACCATCGCGATCTCGGGCGGCCCGTTTCTGGGTCTGCTTGGCACTGTGATCGGCGTGATGATTACCTTTGCGGCGATTGCCGCCACCGGTGATGTCAACGTGGCGGCGATCGCGCCAGGTATCGCGGCGGCGCTGGTGGCGACGGCGGCCGGTGTGGGCGTGGCAATTCCATCTCTGTTTGGCTACAACTATCTGGGCTCGCGCATCAAATCGATCAGCGCCGACATGCATGTATTCGTCGACGAATACATCGCCAAGATCGCGGAGACCTACTCGCGATGAACGCGGCGTTTACCGCTCCCCTCCCCCGCCATTTGCAGACTGAGGGATCGACGGCTTCGGTTGCCGCTTCGGTTGCCGCTTCGGTTGCCACTGCGGTTGCCTTTTCTCATTTGGGAGGTTCCAGCCGTGGCTGAACTGCGCGAAGACAATGAACCGTATGACGATATCAACATCACGCCGATGCTGGACCTGGCGTATGTGTTGCTGGTGATCTTCATCATCATGACCACCGCCACGGTGCAGGGCATCGAGGTCAATCTGCCGAAGGCGAGCGCGGCGCCCAGCCTGGGCAAGCCAAAGACCAAGGCGGTGACCATCGATGCCAATGGTCAGATATTTCTGGATACCTATCCGGTCAGCATGAGTGAGCTGGAAACCCGCTTGCGCGGCTTCAAGGCAATCACGCCGGACTTGCCGGTGGTGATCAAGGGCGATTCGAAGATTGCGTATGAAAAAGTGATTGAGGTGATGGACCTTTGCGGCCGTCTTGATATCACCCAACTGGGTCTGGTCACCCAGAAGCTGGTCAAGTAAAGATGACCGGCAAGAAGTCTTTGCGTAGCCGCCTGCCCGCCTTGGCCGGCATGCTATTCATGGCGCTGTTCACCATCGGCGTGATCTGGCTGGTGAAGGACTTCATCAATAACGCCAAGCCACCGGAAAAGACTCGCGTACAGAAGATTTCGCTGGTCAAGCCGCCACCGCCGAAGCCGCAGGAAAAGCCGCCGGAGCCGGAAAAAATCGAGCCTGAGCAGACTCAGCAGGAAGAAGTGCAACTGGAAGCACCGCCGTCTCCCGACCAGCCGCAGGATGAAGGCCCGCCGCCGGGTGAACAACTCGGTCTTGATGCCGATGGCGGTTCCGGCAGCGATGGTTTCGGCCTCGCCGCGCGCAAAGGTGGCCGCGACATTACCACCCTCGGCGGAGGTGGCTCAGGGGATCGCCTGGCCTGGTTTTCCAAGCGCATTTCTCGCCAGCTGGAAGATTCGTTGAAGCGGTCGAAATCCTTGCAGGGCAAGGAATACCAGGTCATCACGCAGCTCTGGTTCGATGTCGGCGGCGGCGTCACCCGCGTGCAGATGGATCGTGGCAGCGGCAATGCCGAACTGGACGAGGCCTTGCGCCGGGAGCTGCTGGCGATGACTTTGCACGATCCATTGCCGGATGACTTGCCGCAACCGGTGAAATTGCGCGTGGTGTCGCGATGAGTTGGATTGTCGGCACTCCCCTGCCGACGCTTTTTTCGATTTGAAATGAAGACGACGAAATGAAACAAACCTCCATCAAACCGCTTGCTCTGGCGCTTGCATTGGCCGCTACCGCGCCTGCCCAGGCGAATGAACGCGAACAGCTCGAAGCCCTCCGCGCAACGACGTTTGCGATTCTCGATGCGCTGGTGGAGAAAGGCATTTTGACCGACGAAGTCGCCAAGACGCTGGTTGAGCAGGCCGAGGCCAAGGGCCAGCAAGCCGCCGAAACCGCCGCCAAAACGGAAGCTGCGGCGGGTGTGGTGCGGGTGCCTTACATCCCGGAAGTGGTGAAACGGGAAATCCGCGAACAGATTCGCCAGGAAGTCGTGGCACAGGCCAAGACCGAGCGCTGGGGCGATGTCAATGCGGTGCCGGAATGGGTGGAAAGGCTGAAGTGGGAAGGAGATTTGCGGGTTCGCTATCAGGGCGATTTGTTCGCTTCTGACAATGCCGCGCCAGCCAATTTCCAGGCCGCCGGGATTGATCTGGCCAATACCGATGAAGATCGTCATCGTTCGCGTGTGCGTGCCCGCCTCGGCCTGCAGGCAAAGGTCTCGGACAGCGTGTCGGCCGGTTTCCGGCTGGTGACCGGCAATACTTCGGATCCGGTTTCCACCAATCAGACCTTGGGTACCACGTCGAACAAGTATTCGTTGGTGCTTGATCGCGCTTTCCTGAAGGTCAAGCCGATCGACTGGCTGGAAGCGTCCGGCGGCCGCATTCCGAATCCGTTCTTCAGCACCGACCTGGTGTGGGATGACGATGTCAATTTCGAGGGTGTGGCAGCCACGTTCAAGCCGTGGCCAAATCAGACCATGGCCGCCAAGCCTTTCTTCACGGTCGGTGCTTTCCCATTGCAGGAAGTGGAATCTTCCACCACCAATCTGGCCAAGGATAAATGGCTCTATGCCGCCCAGGTGGGCCTGGACTGGCGTACCGGCGCATTCAGTCGCTGGCGTTTCGGCTTGGGTTATTACGATTACCGGAATATCACCGGTGTACGTAATTCAACCCCCACCGTGAACGGTTTTTACGACAGAACCACGCCGCAGTTCCGCCAGAAAGGCAATTCGCTGTACGTGATCGATACCGATGCCAACAACAATGGCACTCAGGATGATCCAGTCTGGGGCCTGGCTTCCGACTATCGGTTGCTGAATTTGACCGCCATGGCCGACCTGACGTATTTCGATCCGATCCATGTGATTTTGAGCGCCGATGTGGTTCAGAACATAGGCTATGACTTGGCGGAAGTTTCGAGTCGCATGGGTGCGGGTTATGAAGAGAAGAATCTGGCCTGGCATGCCAAGGTCACTGTGGGCCATCCGGCGATCAACCTGCCCGGCGATTGGCAGGTTTTCCTGGGTTACAAGCATATCGAGCGTGACGCGACGCTGGATGCCTTCACCGATTCCGATTTCCGCCTCGGTGGCACGGATGCCAAGGGGTTCTACCTGGGCGGCAGCTATGGCCTTGACCGCAATACCTGGCTCTCCGCCAAGTGGATGTCGGCCGACGAAATCGACGGTTTGCCGTTCGGGGTTGATCTGTTTCAGGTTGACCTGAATGCCAAGTTCTAAGCATCGCTCAACGCTTGGCAGCGTTCGGCACATCGGATTGCAGAGCTGCATTCTATTGCTTGCGTTGGCCTCCCCTGCGCACGCCTTCGACCCTGAGCGCGATACCTGGCTGTTGCCGGAAACGGTGACGGAAGCGCCGCGTCACCAATACGATCCACTTGAATTCGCGCTCATCCGGGCAACTGGCAACGATCAACAGCCTGAATACGCGATGCCGGAGCAGCTCGCGCTGATCGAGGCGGTAACAGCAGGTGATAGGACGCGGTTGGATATCTTGCTGCGGGTTGGCATCAATCCGAACGGCGTTCCCGATCTGTGGGGTCGTAGCGCGCTGTTGCATGCAGTGATACGCGGCGATGTCGAGTCGGTGCGCCTGCTGCTGGATGCCGGCGCCGACCCGGACCTGAAGTCGGCTGGCTTCACACCGCTCGGGCAAGCCGCATTGCGCGGCCATGCGCGGATTGTCGAGCTGTTGCTGAAAGCCGGGGCGAATCCGGATATCAAGAGCAATGACGGCAATACCCCGCTGATTGCTGCCGCGAGCATGAACCGCGTCGCGGTGATTCGCGTGTTGATGCGTGCCCGTCCCGATTACACGCTGTTCAATTCGGAAGGCCGCACGGCGTTGAGCCTGGCGGCGTTTGAAAATTTTGAGGATGCGGTGCGTGTCATGTTGGAAGCGGGCGTCGATGCCAATGTGCAGGATAAAAACAAGGGCACCGCACTGGATTCGACCACTGAAAGCGACAACAAGCGGATTCAGAAGTTGTTGGTGGATTTTGGCGCCAAGACCCTGTAAGCCAGTTGCCACAACAGGAACAGTCGACAGGAAAAAGGATGGTAAAGACGATGCATGAACGAATTCGATGGATCACCCTGTTGCTGCTGTGTTCTGTAGCGGTCGGCTCGGTGCAGGCCAATCCGGACAAGAAGGCGAGTCGGGAGCGTGAAGCATTGCGTCGCGCGCAAATGCAATTGCAGCAAACGCAGGGCCAACTCGCCACTCTTGAGGCTGAAAAAGCCAAGCTGGGCAGTGAACGCGACCAGGCGCTGAAGGAGTCGAAAGCGACGCAAGCCAAAGTACGCAAACTGAACTTGAGTCTGGCTGAAGAAAAGCAGCAGGCTGCGCAATGGTTGAAAGATCTGGAAACGCACAAGCAGGATTTGGCGGCAACGCAAACCCGTTTGGCCGATACCGAGGCGAAGTTGGCCGAAGCTGCGAAGACCTTGGCGCAGACCCGGCAGACCCTGGCTCAAACCGAAGCCGACAAGCGCCAACTCGAAGGCGTCAAGTCGCGCCAGGAACGTGAGATTGCGTCTTGCGAATCAAATAATTTGAAGCTGTATCAAACCGGCCGCGATTTGATGACCCGCTTCGAGCAAAAAAGCTGCAATGAAATCCTGGCTCAGAAAGAGCCCCTGTTCGGCCTCAAGCGGGTGGAGATTGAAAACCTGCTGGAGGAATACCGCGACAAACTGGATGAGCAAAAGCTGATCAAGCCGCCGGGTGGCTGAGCTTCGATTGGTTATCCTAAAAAACGCAGTTGACCGGACTGTAGGTGCGAATTTATTCGCAAAATCAACCGCTTGTGTGCGAATGAATTCGCACCTACATCAGTAACGCAACTGCTTGAAATTTCACAATATTCAATCCCAACTGAGGATTCCAGGGTTATTGATCCTTGAAAACGCGGTTGCCTGGACTGAAGGTGCGAATTTATTGGCTCAATTCTTGGTAAGTAGGGATGACCAAGGCGCAGCAGCCTCCGAGAGGACTTCCCCCTTTGTAAAGGGGGATTGAGGGGGATTTTGACGGCGGTGCCTTATGCGGATGTCCCATAAATCCCCCCTTAACCCCCCTTTTTCAAAGGGGGGAACACTCATCACTACTTAACGCGAACTGAGCCAATTTATTCGCATCATCAACCGCTTGCGTGCGAATAAATTCGCACCTACATGCCGGATCAATAAGCTCCCAAGTCGGGCTTAATCCTGGATTCGGCAGTTGTCCGCGTTGTAGGAGCGTCCGCTTGCGGCGCGAGCGTTGAGGCGAGTTGTGGTACTGGGCCCGCAAGCGGAGATATATCCGCGCTCAACTGAGTTTTCCAGGTTAATTGATCCGCTTCATCTCGTTCTCGACCATCTTCACCACGTTGTCCGGCAACGCCAGGAAGCCAATTTCTTCCGCCAGTTTCTGACCGTTGTTCAAAGACCAGGTGAAGAAGTCGACCACGCCCTTTTGCCGGCTTGCATCCGAACCCTTTTGATACGCCAGGGCGTAGGTTGCGGTGGTGATTGGTCAGGCGTTCTGGTGGCTTTGGTCGAGCAGGTCGGGGGCCATGCCCTTGATCCTGAAGTTGACACCGAAAGCGGCATCCGCGATGGATTGCTGGTTCGGGACGATGTAGTTGCCGGCTTTGTTCTTCAGCGCCACGAAAGTCATCTTGTTCTTCATGGCGTCGGCGATGTCGACATAGCCGATGGTGCCCTTGATCTTTTGCACATTGGAGGCGACGCCAGGATTGCCTTTGCCACCGACTCCGTTGGTCGGCCAGTTCACCGTGGTGCCGGTGCCGACTTTGCGTCGGAAGCCGGCAGATTGTTTGGCCAAGTAATTGGTAAACGCATAGGTCGTACCGGAACCGTCGGAACGATGCGCAACGACAATCGGCATATTGGGCAACTTGAGGTCAGGATTCAGCTTGGCAATCGCAGGATCGTTCCACTTCCTGATCACGCCGCCGAAGATGTCGGCGGCAGTGGCGCCATCCAGTTGCAGCTTGCCGGTTTCGATGTCGGGAACCCCGTGGACGATGGTGATGCCGCCCATCACGGTCGGGACTTGCACCAGACCGGCAGCGTCGAGTTGCGCTTCCTTCAGCGGGGCGTCGCTGCCGCCAAAATCGACGGTCTTGGCCATGATCTGCTTGATGCCGCCGGAGGAGCCGATACCCTGGTAGTTCACCTGATTGCCGGTGGCGGCTTTATAGGCTTCGGCCCATTTGGTGTAGACCGCATAGGGGAAAGTCGCGCCGGCGCCGGTAATGTCGGCGGCCAGAGGTGACATGCTGATGAGCATGGCGGATGCCAGCATGGTGAGTTTCTGCAGCGAGCGAAGGTGAGTCATTGCAATCTCCGTACCAATCAGTTTGTGGTTTTGAACACCGCTCAAGCTATGCCAGGTTTGTTACAACGGGGCCTATGAGCCTGTCCAGATAGATCAACGCTTGATGATTTCTTCCAGCGCAATGCCGTTGAGTGAAATCGGCGTGCGTTGCAGCATGGCCTCCAGGTAGGCTTGTTCAAGCTGCGCTGCTTTGCGCAGGCGCAGATTGCGCACCAGCAAATCGCGGACCTTGTCCAGGCTTTGCAGTTCAGGTTCTTTGCGCTCCTCAAGTTTCAGGATGTGCCAACCTTCCGCGACCGACACGGGTGCACTGATGCCGTTGACGGCCAGCCCGGAAAGGGCATCCCGAAACGGCGGCGCGAGATCTTTTTCGTTCAGCCAACCCAAGTCGCCGCCATTGCCGGCGCTGGGCGCATGTTGCGATTGTTTGCGTGCCAGGGTGGCGAAACTGGCGCCCTTGCGATTGGCTTCGAGCACCAGTTGCTCAGCCAGTTTGCGCGACTTGTCGTCCTTCCCGGCGATGTAAATCTGGCGCACGCGATATTGCATTGGCGTCTTCAGAGCGTCCTTGTTCGCTTCATAAGCTTGTTTCAGCAGATCAGGCGAAGGGAAATCAGCTGGCGGTTGGGCGATGCTGTTCATGTAACTGGTGACCAGCACCTGCTCCGCAGCTTGTCGCATGCGAGCTTCCACTTCAGGTTTCTTGTCGAAAGCTTGACTTCTCGCCTCGGCGGCCAGATTCCGCCGAAGCATTTCGGTACGTATGCGTTGTTCCAGGGACTGCGCACCGCGCGCATCCGCCGGCATGCTGTTGACGATACCTTGAATATCGGCTTCGCTCAGGCTCAAGCTACCCATGCGGGCAACAATATCGCGTTCAGCAGCAAAACCGGGTTGTGAGCAAATCACCAGAACAATGAGGAAAAGCGGGAATTTGCGCATGGTTTGAGAGTGGCAACTCTAAAGCTCATTCAAAGCGTTGATGGTATTCGGCTAACGTGAAGTTTCCGTGAAGCACGCCGGAATCCCTTCCCCTATTCGCGTCCCCGGCGTAACCCCGTCATGAGATCCACCGCGCGATCGATTCCGACCAACAACGCGACGGCTGCCAGGAACAGCAGGATATGGGCGAAAGTATGCGCAAAGCCCTGCCCGGCTGCGTAGCCGAAGTGATAAGTGATCAACACCAACAACAGAACACGCAGCACATTTGCGAGGATGGCGATCGGCAGGATGCTCGCAAGCAGGATCGCGTTACGACCGAAGCCGGGTTTCGGGGTGACATACAGGTAAACCAGACCGATCGCGGTAAGAGAAAAAATCGAATTCATGCCCGAACACGCGTCGGCCACCATCATTTGATACGGTCCCACCAAAAGCATGACGCCATCGCGCGCAATCGGATAGCCAACAAAGTAAAGCAGGCTTTCCACCCAGAGTGAAACGAGTTGCTTCAATTCACCGGTGAATGCGTCAACGAAAACGCCGGGCATCGGCGGAACAAACACCAACAGGAAGATTGGAAACCAGAGCGCTCGCAACGAAGCGATTCCCCCGGTTACATACACGACGGAAAGCAGAACCAGACTGAGCGAAAAGGCCTCGAAAAACAGAATGGTCTGAGACCGGCCAAGCACGAAAAGCAACAGACCCAACAACAACACCGTGCCGGATAGCCAAGGTCGAGTTGGTCTCTCCAAACAGCCGATTGCGCGCCGATTCTTGAACAACAGGCCAAGTGCAATCAACAAAATCAAGGCGTTGTCGAGCTTCTCACCATGCATCCACAGCAATGTATGGAAATCGAGCACCAGCAGCGTGAGCAGGATTCCGAAGCCAAGCCAGAGTCCCCATGTCTGCCGCAGGCATTTGCGCGGCACGGCGACTTCCCGCTCGACCTCCGGACTCAACGTCTCTATCTGGTTGGTTGCCGGTTTGTTCATCCTGGAAACCTCAGTTGAGCACGGATGCTTCTCCGTGAAGCCGCCTGACTACTGGCGAGAGGCCGATTTCCACATTCACCTGTCGGGTGAGGTAGAAAACATTGTAGGAGGCTCCGCTTGCGGGCCGATCTCTCAACGCTCGCGCCGCAAGCGGACGCTCCTACAACACGGACAACTGCCGGATTCAGGTTCATATCTTGGCCTCGCCGGATAGACGTTGCGCCCCAGACTGTGGCATCGAGTTCAGCATGGCTTTGATAAACGCTGCCTGGATAGGAAAGGCCGCACGAGAATCGGTGGACAACATGGAAACCCGCACCAGGAAGCCTTCCGGTGCCTGCCCCGACAAGCCGGCCAACAGTTGCGCCATGAGCAATTCACCCGGCGCGACTGCGGCTCGATTGCCTACTGTGAACCAGTAAGTCAAGGGCTCCTGCCGCTCGCCATTGATGGTGTGCAATCGCATGACCGGAAGGGTGTTCCAGCGGGTCTGAAGGTGGACGTATTCCTGATCCAGAATTTCCGCACCGCTGGATTGATAACAAAGCTCCTGACGATGCGCGCGGGATAAGCCCATCTGCTGTCTGTTGTACGCCAAAAGCAACAAGATCCGCGTTCCATCGGGACGGGCATACATTCGTTGCAAGACAGCGTCGTAGGTATTATCGATTTGAGCCTTGAGTTCCACATTGGGAATCAAGGTTTGCAACGTTTCAACCTTACGCCAGTCCTCGATCACACTCGGAACCAGCGCCTCCAGTTCCGCCTCGCTCAAAGGAACCGCCAATCTTCCAGGTTTCAAGTGTTCTGACATGACGGCCGCAGCAACCATCATGATGAAAAATAGCCAGACCGTCGTTTTCATAACTCGTAGTTGCCTCCTTGCGGAAGGCCATTGTTTGGTTTCTGCAAGCGGCTCCGACAAATACCGGCACCGACCAGGTTGGAATGCGTCGTCAGCCGCTGCAGAACCGCGAGATAACGGGTCAACACACGGTTCTCATCAAAACTTTCCAGCATCCGCAGCCGGCCCTGACGTCCCATCTCCCGTCGTTTCTCCGGCGGCATCTGCAGCATGCTCAACATTTTGGTGGCCAGGTCGCCGGAATCACGCGGCTTACACAACAAACCCGTCACGCCATCCACCAGTGCATCGCGACAACCGGGGCTGTCCGCCGCGATCACCGGCTTGGCCACGCTGGCCGCTTCCAGCAGGATGCGCGGCATGCCCTCGCGGTAGGACGGTAAAACCACGCAGTCGGCGGCCTGCAGGAACGGCAACACATCGTCGGTTGCCCCCAGGTATTCGATCAATCCCTCCGCTGTCCAGGCTTCAATTGTCGTTCTGGCCACCGAACCGTGTTGGCGAGCATCTAGAAAACCAAGCAACTGGAAGCGCGTTGCGGGATGCGCTTGCTTGATCCGTCGAGCCGCTTCGACATATTCACCGATGCCTTTGTCCCAGAGCAGGCGTGCGGCCAACAAGAAGACAAACGGCAAGGCTGAAGCAACCACCGGCTCCGCATCAGAGGCAGGCCGGAAACGCCGAACATCCACCCCGGAGCCGGGCAGGCACTCGATCTTGGATTCACCGACCAAACGCCGCCGCACGAACAGGGTCATGTCATCCCGGTTCTGAAAAAACACCCAGGCCAAACGCCGGAAAGTCAGCCAGTACAAGCCCTGCACCAGCCAGTTAAGCGGCCCGGTTTTCATAAATGCCCGGCCGAGGCCGGATACATTGGCGATAACCGGAATGTCGTATTGGCTAGCCAGCGCGGCATAGATATTTCCCTTTGGCGTATAGCTCAACAGCACATCCAGCTTTTCCACTTTCAAACTGCGCCGCAAATCACGCACGCAGCCCAGTTCGTTCAGCGGATGCGTGCCCGCCCTGTCCAGCGACCAGTCCACATGGCGGAAACCGGCTGCTTCGATCCTGGACTCGTAACCATCCCTGGGACCAATGGCAATGACCTGATAGCCAGCGTCTCGCAAAGCACGCATCAGATTCAAACGAAAATTGAACAGATACCAGGTGGTATTGGACAGCACGCCGACTCGAACCGCCCCGGCTGCAACGCCTCCGGCCGATTCCTGCAAATCACCGTTTTCAGGGTCAATTCGCATACTGCCTCTCCAGCCAGGCCTGAAACATCAGGACATCCCACAGGTAGTAATGCGCCTCGGTCTGCCCGTTCAGATGCGCCTGCCACAATGCACGGATAGGCTCTGGACGCAGGTAGCCTTGTTGCCCAATGCGCACCGGATCAAGCAGATATTCGGCCCAGTCGCGCAATGGCCCCCGCAACCACGCCCCCAAAGGCACGCCGAACCCCATCTTGGGACGCTCCATCAATTCACGCGGCAAATGCCGATACAGCACCTGGCGCAGGATGCGCTTGCCAGTGCCGCCGCCCAGCTTCATCGATAGCGGCAGACGCCAGGCAAACTCCATCAAGCGGTGGTCGAGAAATGGCGCGCGCGTTTCCAGGCCGGCCGACATGGCGGCACGGTCCACCTTGACCAGGATGTCATCCGGCAAATAGCCCTGGGTATCCTGCAACATCATCATGTCCGCCATGCCCCAGCGACAGGCAGATGCGTCCAGCTTCGCCCATTCCGTTATTGGATCACGGCCACCGATGACCAGACTGGCCGGGTCTTTCCAGTGAGAAATCAAATCCCGGTACAACTCGGCGGGAGACGCGGCGAGCGCCAGATCCGCCGCGCGATGAATCTTGTAACCCGGCCGCGCGAAGCGCCTGGACGTGGGCAACAGCGGTTCCATCAGGGCATAAGCGCGGTCCCAAGTCTGTTGCGGGATGGCCTTGGCTGAACGGCTGAGCCCCTGGCGGGCGAAACGGGGAATCGCCGCACAGCGCGACCACAAGCGCAAACCCCAGAAATAGCGCTCATACCCGCCAAACAACTCGTCGCCGCCATCCCCGCTCAAGGCCACCGTGACCTGCTGGCGCGCTAGACGCGAAATCATCAGAGTAGGTATCTGGGATGAATCGGCAAAAGGTTCGTCATAGATGCTTGGCAACTCCGGGATCACTGCCATCGCCTCGCGAGCAGTGACGTACCACTCGGTATGTTCAGTTCCAAGCCGTTTGGCCACGACACGGGCATGCTCCGCTTCGTCGTAACCCGGCTCATGAAAACCGATGGTGTAAGTGCGCACCGGGCGTTCCGATTGCGCCTGCATCAACGCCACAATCGTGGATGAATCGATGCCGCCGGAAAGAAACGCACCCAGCGGCACATCCGCCAGCATCTGACCGCGCACCGAGCGACGCAACAACCGCTCCAGTTCATCCGCCGCCTCGGATTCGTCACCGCCAAAAGGCTGGGCATGCCCAAGCTCAGCCGCCGCATCCGCTGACCAGTACGCCTGGGGCACAGGGAGTTGCCCCGATGGTGGACCGGCTTCCCCCCATTCCAAGGTCACCAGGCAACCAGGCGGCAACTTGCCGATGTCCTGGTAAATGGAAAAGGGTCCAGGCACTTGGTTATGGCGCAGAAGCAACGACAAAGCCTCGCGATCGACCTTGCCCTGCCAGGCTGGGTGGGCAACCAGCGCCTTGAGTTCGGAACCGAACAGGAACGCTCTCCCCTGCCAACCGTAGTAAAGCGGCTTCTCGCCAAAGCGGTCACGCACCAGATGCAGGCAGCGCTGCTCGCGGTCCCATAGGGCAAAGGCGAACATCCCGACCGCGCGCGCCAAGGCGCCTGGCAACCCCCAATGGCTGATCGCCGCCAGCAGTGTTTCGGTATCCGAATGGCCGCGCCAGGTCGACTCCAACCCCGCAGCGGCAAGCTCCGCCCGCATTTCCAGGTGGTTGTAGATTTCGCCGTTGTAAGCCAACACAAAACGCGAACAGTCCGAAGCCATCGGCTGATGGCCGGCAGGCGAGAGTTCCAGGATCGCCAGCCGACGATGCCCCAGCGCCAGGCCGAGGTGTTCGTCAACCCAACTCCCAGCGTCGTCCGGTCCCCGATGCGAAAGTTGCGCCGCCATGCGTTCAACCGTATCCGTCAAACCGCCGGCACCAAGGTCATGGCGCGGCCAGAGAAAGCCGGCAAAACCGCACATGCTCAGGCCACCTTCCGCTCGATCAAATCGCGGTAGAGCTGCTGGTAACGTTCCGCCACGGCATCCATGGCGTAGTGCGTCCGCACCCGTTCCCGCGCCGCCGCTCCCAACGCCGCGCGTCGCTCCGGCCCGGCATCAAGCAATTCCAGGATACCCTGCGCCAGCAGATCGGGCCGGCCAGGAGCCACCACAATGCCGGTGTCGGCCACGATCCGCGCCGAATCGCCGACGTCGGTCGCCACACACGGCACGCCACACGCCATCGCCTCGCCCAGTACATTGGGAAAAGACTCACCGATTGAGGAGGAAACCAGCACATCCAACGCCGGCATGAGTCGCGCAATATCCTGACGCGGACCCAGCAGATGCACGCGATCTTGCAGCCCCGCCTCGCGTATCCAACCGCACAGGCCCGGGTTTTCGCCATCCACCGCCGTCCCCGCCAACACAAAGCGCACCTCCGGCCGCGCCGCCGCCACGACCTTGGCCGCCTGGACAAAGCCGTGATGGTCTTTCTGCACATCGAACCGCGCGATCAAACCGACCAACGTGGCTGTTGCATCCAATCCTAGTTCGGCGAGCACCGACAGCCGCGCATCGGGGTCGGGCTGGTAGCAGGACAGATCGAAACCATTTGGAATGAGCACGAATCGCCCTGCGTCATAGCCGGCTGCCTGATGAGCGGCCGCCGCATTTTCGGAATTGCAGACGATGCGATCCGGCAGGCGGGTCGACAGCAAGCCGCACGCTTTCGCCACCCAGCGCGTGAGCCGCTTGTTCTTGTCGCGGTCCAGATTGCCCTGGCGGATGTTCCAAACCACTTGTGGCACTCCAGCCATCTTCGCGGCCAAGCCACCCAACAAGTCGGCGTGATAGAGCCAAGTTTGCACCAGCATGGGGCGATATTGCTGGAACAACTGAATCAGGTGCCGAAATGCGAACGGATCAGGCACGCCGGGAGACATACCCAAGTATCTAACTGGAAATCCAAGGTTTTCAAAACGATCACTCATGTATCCACGTTTTCGCAGCACGATCAGCACCACATCCTCACGCGCAAGTGCATTGGCGGATAACAGACGAAACAACATTTCCTCTGTACCGCCCTGCGATAACGAAGTAATGACATGACAAATACGACTGGAGCACATGGTCTTCGATCAATGGATATAAAGTAACGAGCAAGGGCATGCCACCAATTCGATAGTAAAACTTCTCGACACGATTACTCCAATGAGATATTTAAAAAATGCGTCAGAATGAATGTAAAAAGGAAGCATGGATTAATCATTGCACAACCACTTGATTTAACTGAACTGGCTTACGTACAACAAAAACCATACCAGCCAGTTTCCAAACAATAAATCGCATCAATTTCGCCGGCAGCACACGAAACAATGCAAATCGACCATTCAATCTTGATCGAAGCCAGTTATCTTCAACATGAACGACTTCAACAAAAAGCTTATGGTATGCCTCCCGAACTTCTCGCCGCGTCCTGTAATGCGTCCATTTATCAAGCCAGGCACAGAAGTCTCGGCTCCAGTGAAGCGCCGATTTGTTACCCTTATGGTATCCAAATCCAAGCATTCGTAGTCCCGTGGCATAGTAAATTCTAAAATGACTGTTCTTCGGGAACCAATGCAAAAAAGCTATCCCACAATGCCCTTCACGCCAAACCCCCTTGTCTGGAAACAAACTCAGCACGAGTCCGCCCGGCTTCAATACACGATGAATTTCTTCAAGTACGCGATCCAAGCTATCTACATGCTCCATGACTTGGTTGGTTACAACAAAATCAAAGGAATTGCTCTCAAATGGAACAACATGACGCTCCATTTTCCTAATGACACCCTCATCCAACAGATAAGCATCAATACCTTTCGAGGAGTCACCACCCTCGTAAAACACGTCACATCCAAAAGCTTCTATGCCACGTTTCCGTAGATCAGCAACAATAACTCCGGAACCACAACCATAGTCAAGCACACGGACACTATGGGCATTGCCACGAGACCGTTCCAAAACCCAATTAGCACAATATTCATAATTATTCATATAATAATCACCGCAAAAGAGTAGTAAGTACATGCATACACATGAGCGCCAGGTCAGACGTCACGACTTTCTTTGGGTATATGCCCAAGACACCCCAAGACAAGAGCCCATCAATACCCAAGCCAATGGTTGAGTGAAAACCTCCCCTGTAACCATGCCCTGAAAATAAATTGATATGAGCACTACACATTGCATAACGAAATCCCTAGCCGGCATCAATGCCCTCACTCGCAAAAGGATATACATGGGATAAAACATGATTAATAGGTAGGGTATTAAACCAATCAGCCCAAAGCCGGACATGACATGTACATAGCTGTTATGTGGATCGGGCGGAGTACCACCGGAAACAAATTCGAGGCCCAAACTGCGAGCAGCTGTATAGTAGGTTTTATTGCCAACGCCAAATGGGTATTCCAATCCAATCAGGATGCCATTTAGGATTTGAACCTCGCGCATCTCGTTTGATGCGCTGCCTGCGCTTGCGGTAATTTCTGTTTCAACCAACTTATACAACTGACTTCCAAAAAATTCGGTTGCAATAAATGAGACCGCCATCACGAGCACAATTGCAGTGATGGACTTTTTAACGGAAGCTGCCCCCCAGTAAATAACAAGTATGGTTGTTGTTATCAACATACCAATCCATGCCCCCTTGGACCAGGTCAACAGACCGGAAACAACAACAATCAATACGACAAGCAAATTCATAACCAGCCGGTATATGTTTACGGAGCGAAATAAAAGCCGAAACAAAATATAAGGAAAACCCAGAGCAATCACAAACCCCAAGGTATTCTGACCTGCCAGTGATTCATAAGCCATTCCTCGCCCCATCCAATCCACAAGATTGAGTAAACAAGAAATGACCAACCCAAGAGATAAAGCACTATAAATACCAAGTCGATAAAAGCCAACCAACACCACAGTTAAATAAATCAGCAAGCAGTCAAATAACAAACGAAAGATTGCAAATACATTGACCAGCATCAGATCAGTATTGACAAAGATTGCACCAACAAAGGCGCCCAGCAATCCGATGATGGACAAAACAACAAATATAATAAGCAAGCTTTTGAATTGCTTGATTGCAGCCCGAATAGGAGCAAACCCAACAATCCAATAGATAAAAGGCAACAATAAAATAACCATCAACTCGCCTGGGTTGACCAAACCCCAATCAAACAACCAAAGAAGAGATAAGCCAACCCCAAAGAATATATAAGGCGCCAGCAAGAACATTCTGGCCACAAAGCCGAGCTCATTGACTCGAAGCCGAAAAATAAACATGGTCAGGTTATTATATTATTTAATAAACCATGAGACCAGATGGCAGCAACCCTGCGCCCCAAACAGCCACCTATTAAATATATTGAATAGATTTAGTGCTCTCGGCATAATCAACCCTGAGCGGGTCATGCGCAGCTTGTATCAGGTTTACGCAAAAACCAGCCTGTTACGCACGTAGCACTCACCCCACCCCTATGTACAAATTCGCAAGGATTCCCGGAAATAAACAAGAACGTCAGCTTAGTTGACTTATTCATTTCAAACATCCAGCCAAGAATTCGCAACCTTGGTTGCGAACAAGGTATTGATCGTAATAAGTCCAGAAGCGGACATTCTGTTTCTCAAAGAAACATCTTCATTCAAACGTGAAATAGCCGACGCAAGTCCCGCGACATCCCCCTCATCAACCAGCAGGCCATTGCTACCGTCAATGATGATTTCACTCGGCCCATAGTCGCAATTAAAGGCAATGACTGGACACTCCAGTGCCATGGCTTCCAGCAGCACATTTGGGCAGCCTTCATAGCGCGAACTCAGCACAAAACAATGTGCCCGGCGATAAAACTGGAAAGGGTTTTCAACCGCTCCCAGCAGCGAGACGTGAGATTCCAACCCTAGTGCTGACACTTGCCGCTCCAGGCTGGGGCGTTCCGGCCCTTCGCCCAGAATAACGAGTTTGAGTTTTGAGGAGCTATGCAGCTGGGCAAACGCTTCGATCAGTCTGTCAAAACCTTTCTGATGATCCAGCCGTCCCACACCGAGAATAAACTCTTGTTTTCCAATAACGCCCGCAGGTATTGGCTCTACCGCTCGGCGTTGCAACATATTCCGATCCACTGGATTTTGAATGACTGACAAGTTTCGACGCGCTATGCCCATGTAGTGCAGGCGATCAGCAACGCCCCGCGACACCGCTACAACTCTATGAGCAGTGCGGTAGAAGAATGGCATCAGCCAACGATGAAACCAGGGGAACGCTCGCGGATCGTTACGCACGCTCACGATTAGGTTCCGCTCACAACCGCACAGTAATGCGGCCAACACGGCGGGAAAGTTCGCGCTTTCCATAAAGCTGAATATGCGGTCGGGTTGTTCTCGGCTTATCAGCCGTGCCAGCCGCTTGGTGCGCAGAATCGGATTGATCAGCTTGCGCATTATTCCCAAGGTTGATGCTGCTCGCAGATCGACGACTCTTGCGTTGATTTCATACGCGGGGGCACGTGCATCGAAAAGCGCCAGAATTACTTCATGATTGCGCGCCCATTCATGGCACAGCAGCGAGACCACGCGCTCAGCGCCGCCGCTTTTCATGCTGGGTATTACGACCAGCAGTTTCATTGGAGACGCCATATCAGGGGCTCTACACCACTGAGATCAAGTAGGCGCAATGAATAACCCACATACTCAATCGACGGCGGCATGAACAAATACAAACTCATTGCAGCCCAAACCGCCGCCACAAGTCACCAATTCTTTTAGCAAAAAACCTTGTCTTGAGTAAAAGCGAAATATCTCTTCTGGTTTCGCTACCTCAAAAGGATATCCACCGACCCAGTCAATAACGTCATGCCAGGCTGACATACCTCGCACGCCATGTTTCGCGTAATTCCGCCAAGTATAGAAAGGCTGTCCTCGCAGCAAATCAAATATTGTTCTTGGCCCCCACAAGCGAATCAGAGCAGGTCCAAGTATTAGCCAGCGCAGCCTGCCTGGCAGGCGGTTATAAGAGCGCTTCACCCAAGTCCATATGGGGGTCATGACCTGCTGGTGATTATAGATAGCAAGATAAATGGCACCGCCTTGACGCACCAATGGAACTACATTCCCAAGCGCCTGCCACATTTCACCAGTGTGATGCAGGACTCCCCAGGAATAGACCACATCCCATTGCCCCAGTGATTTCAAATAGTCTTTGTCCAGCACCGAAGCCTGCTCGACAATCCAGCCGGGATCGTCGCCGAAATAGCGACGTTTCAGCTCGGCCGTGCAAGCAACCGACTGTGGGTCGAAATCGAATGAATGAACATTGGCGCCCATTCTCCGCGCGGCCAGACTGAATATCCCGGAGCCGCTGCCAATATCAAGAAAACGTTTCCCCTGCAAATCTTCCATATGCAGCTTATTGCGCAGTGATTGTTCTGCAAGGGCGATGCGTTCATTGTTCAGCAACTTCAAGAATTGTGCCCAGTTGGCGCCGAATTCGAAGCGTGCGCCTGTTGCTATTTCCGATGCGTGCGTTGTCATTTGTCAGGTAGCGAATTAATCAGTATTTCTTTGTGAACGTCGAAAAAACAGGTAATGGCGGATGCGGGTGGGGACTAACAAACCCGTTATTAGAAGCAGTACCTTCTTTCTGATCGACCAGTCCGCTCTTGGAAATGCGGATAGAGCGGTTTTGAGTGCGTTAACAGGCTGACCGGCAAGGGCCATATACATCGACGCATAGAACAGCCAACGTCCCAGTTGACAAGGGCAATAGCTAAGCCAGGCAGCACGGTGCTCGGCGATCAGATCCAAGCTGGCTAGGGCCATTTCGTGTGCACGTTTGACGGCACTGGCGGCACTTATCAGGTTGTCGCCCTCGTATCGGTGGTAAATACGTGCGGGCTTGCGCACCACGATGGCTTTGCGATGCTGGATAAGCCGCCAGTGTCGCAACCCCTCCATGCCGTTGTATGACGGCCAGGAGGCAAGCTTAAGTACCTCGCGACGAAAAAACGGCATGAATTCGCCCGATATCTTTATTTGGCAAATGAGATCCTGATAACCAATCTCCAGTAAATCGCCCTCCATCTGATTGAGTCCTTGTTTACTTTTTCCATCAACAACCGAGAAGTACGCCATACCGATTTCCGGGCGCGCCGTGCTCAACGTGCTCAGCATCATGTCCAGGGTATCGGCGGCGTAGAGTTCGTCGTCGCTGTCGAGGAAGGCGACGTAATCGGCCTCGACCTCCTGTTCACCTCGGTTGCGGGCCATGTTGCAGCCTTGGTTTTCCTGATAGACATAGCGAATACGCGGGTCGGCAAAGCCGGCAACCACCGCGTGGGTGTCATCGCTGGAACCGTCATCAACCACGATCCACTGAAAATCCGCCAGCGTCTGCCTTTGCAGCGAGGCCCAGACACGCGGCAACAGGTGAGCGCGGTTGTAAGTGGGGGTGATCACCGAGACGCGTGGCGGATTCATCGTGCCGCACCCAACATGCGCCGCAGGGTCTGTTGCACCAAGGCGCGCTCTACGCCGGGAAAGGTCAATCCGGCGAGCACCAGCAATACCGTCGTGGCAGCCATACTGACCGCCAGCAGCAGCCAGGCATTGATGCCGGCTTGCGCCGCAAAGGCTTTGAGCGGCCAAAGTGGCAACAGGAACAAGAACAGCCAGCTTGTCCAGACAAGATGACGCCGCCAGTCAAGCGTCAACCCGATGCGCGAAATCGCCCGGCCTGCAAACAACACAAGTACCCAGTAGCTGAGTGCAGTAGCCAGGGCGATGCCGGGCAGCCCCCAGCCAAGGCCGAACAGGAACCAGGCGTTGAGCAGGACATTGACCACGACGCCCAACAACGCACGCCGGACCAGGATGCCAACGCGCCCTTCCACCTGGAACACCTGGTCCATGGGGGGCATCAAAAACAGCGGCAGAATCATGCACGACGCGGCAGCCAGCGCGGAGTAGACGAGTTGGGTATCGGTACTGCCGAACATGCCGCGTTCAAGCAAGACCTGGATCAAGGCCGTGCCGAACAGGAACAGGAACAGCGTGCTGCCGACAGCCAGAAAAATCGCCAAGGAGATGGCCTGATTCAGACGTCGACCGCGTTCATCCCGGTTGGCTGTTTCGGCCAGGATGGTGATGAATGAGCCGCCCATACTGAGCACGCCGGGAACCAGGGTCACCAGGGTCATGGCATAGGACAGGGCGCCAATGGAACCCTCGGGCAGGTAAGACACGAAGACGCGATCCGTGAGGGCATTGACATGCTGAGTCGCCTGCAGGATCAGCAGGCCTGGGGCCAGTTGCAGGCTGGCCAGAACAGCCGGATTAAGCGGATGCCCCCACGGTTTGAAATAGCCGCGTAGCGCCCCGAAAAGAAAAAAAAAGCGGCGCTCACGCCGAGGCCGAATGCCCATAGCAGGACATGCTCGTCATGGCTGGCGAAGACGCAGATCAGCACCACCAGCGAGATCAGAAATTCGGCTTGATAGAACAAGGTAAAACGGCGCACGGCCCGCGCGATGGAACCCAACATGCGTAGCGGAATGTAGAACAGCGCCACCGGGGCCAGCCAGGCAAGGGCATCGACCAGCATGGCATTGCGTTTCGTATCGAAACCGGGCGCCAGAGCCGCAATCCATTCCCGCAGGCCATAGAACAGGGCAAAAATCAGCAGCGAGGCGAGCAGACAAAAGACAAACAAGCCGCCAGCCAGGGATTGGAAACCCGCCTGATCTCCTTCCTGTCGGGCTTTGACCAGTTGCGGTACAGCCAGCACATCAAGCAAATGGGCCCAGGAGAACACCAACACACCGAGGATGGCGACCGCCATGTAGAACACATCCAATTGGGCGCTCAAGCCGATGGCAGCTGCGATCAGGATATGCTTGGCGAGGCCCGCCACGCGATCCAGCCCGCGCCAGAGCGCAGCAGCGCCGAGGGAATAGAGAAAGGACTCCCGTTTCATGTCGTTGCCTGTCTTCGCGGCACTCATTCTTCGCGGACGGCACCACGCAATCGCGGGCTGAACAGGTTCTTACGGATCAGGCTGAGCTTTCTTGCGGATTCCGGTTGGCGCAAAGCTTGGGTGAATCCTTCCGCAATCAGGGCGAGCAAAATGCCCAGCAGGCCGCCAGCAAACATCGCCCCGATGACGATCAGTTTGCGCTTCGGCTTGACATGCTGTTCGGGCGTCACCGCATAGTCGAGAATCTGTACCGAGGGCGCATCGCGCGCTTCATCCAGCTTGGCCAACTCGAATTGTTTGTTGAGGACTTCATTGACCGACTCCTGATATTTCAACTCGCGAAATAAGCGGGTGTACTCCGATGAAATATTCGACAGCTTGCCGAGACTGTTCTCGACTGCCCCATCCGCACTCTTGAGGCGTGCCAATTGGGCGTTTAGACCGTTGATCGTTTCGAGTACACCCAACAATTGCGGATTGCTGTCGGTCATGGTGGTACGCAAGACGCGCAATTGGATATTTTTGGCGGCGATCTCGGCTTCCAGCTTGGAAATCATCCCCAAGGTATTACCAGCTTGCTGGTCCAGTCCGTAGACCCCAGTTCTGGCTTGATACGCTTTGAGTTCCGCCTCCGCCGACCGGGTTCGCTGCTGGGCGCTGGCCAATTGCTTCTCGAAATAGACGCGGCGCTGGGTCGCTTCAGAAACAGTGATTTCGCGCGTCACTTCGATCAATTGATCGACCAGGAAATTGACCATGTCCGCGCTGGTCGCCGGGTGCCAATCATCGACGCTGACCGTGACAACCCCACTTTTGTTGTCGATCTGAAATTCGAGCTTGCCCGCCAGCACGCCCAGCGCCTGGCTAACGCTTTCCACCTGATAGCGCTTGATCAGATCGAATTGTTTGATGACACGTTCACCCACTTTTCTGCTTTGCATGATGCGGGTAAAGAATTCCGCATTGCGGTTGTTGAGCGCGCTGCCCATGTTGCCCAAGTTGAGCTGGCCGAGAATCGCCGCTGCGGAATTGGACTGGTTTGCCTGGACTGGCACCAGTTGTGCGCTGGCGCTATACACATCCGGCATGTTCAAGACAGCAACCACCGCAGTCAGCGCGAACAGCAGCGGCAAGCCGAACACCAGGAATCGACGCCGCGCCAGCACCAACAACAAGTCAATTAAACCTATCCTTTCCACAGGTTCCAAAGACGGGTTGATCTGGCTGGCTTCAGCTGCGGAGGAAGTCTTATCTAGGGTTGTCAAGTTGGTGTCGCTCTTCAAGCCTTCGTGCCTGGGATCAGTAGCCAAGGCTCTTCAACCCTGCCGCACCAAGGCCAAACTGGTACAGGATGGAAGTCCAATCCTTGAGCTCTCTACGCCAGGAAAATCGTTCGAGTTTCTCTGGAACAACGACGGTATCGCCTGGCTGCACGTCATCTGCGGACATTCCGAAATCAAGCCAGGAACCCCCACTGGCATTGCTCACCGTACCATTTGCATGCACCACAAAGAGATCACTGACTGACGCATTTTTCGTTGGGCCTCCCGCCAGCCCAAGAAAATCGGAAACCTGTTTGTCAGTGCGGTAGAAGAAGGAACCTGGATTGTTGACTTGGCCGAGAACCGTCACGTAAGGCGGCATCCTGGGCACGATGAAATGATCGCCATTCTCCAGGACGACCGCCGGTATATCAGCCACCTTGCCGTCACCGGGCAGAATTTCCAATGCAATGCGTCCTTCGGGCTTGATTTTCCGGAGACGTTCCACCAACTTGCGCTGCCCATCCAGGCTGATCGAAGTCGCGCCCAAATCTGCCGTATCGAATGAATCCTGTGCATTGTTGGAAGCGGTCAGCTCAACTTTCGCAGCCAGTTGATTCAGATTTTCTTCCCAGCGACGTTGTTGTTCCTGTTTGACGCTTTCCCGAAAGAACTGGGAACCGAAGAGATAGGCATCCGGCGTCACCCCGCCGATCCGCACGACCAGTTCACGCAAGGTTTCGCCGTAACCAACCTGGTACACGCCAGGTACCGCAACTTCACCCTCAAGCCTGACCATGCGCGTCTCCTTGGCGCCCGGCACACCCACATCCTGAGTGGAGTAAACGGTAACGACATCGCCAGGCATGAGCACCAGGTTGTGTGCGGGATCACCCTTGAAAATGGCCTCTCGCAAATTGAAAGGAATCAATTCCTGCCTCAAGGTCTGTTGGTTGATCCGTTCAATCGTGGCGTAATCCCAATTCACTGTGGTGGCGACCAATTGCTTGAGTTTGGGCATCGCACTGGCCCCTTCTGTCGGCGCTGGCTGCAAATACCCTTGTTCGAAGTTGATCAAATCGTTCTTGGCCTTGAAATACTCCGAGTTCTGCAACTCCGCCAAGTCAGGAAACAGATCGCGCACCCGCATGTTTGACCAATGAGGATATCGGAAGGGCGTAGCAACATGGCCGCGCAATGTCACGGCGTTGCCGATCTGCATGCTGATCGGCATCAGGGTCAGCACATCTCCGTTCATGAGCAAGAAGCGGTCCCGGTCACGACTCAGATTGATTTGCTCAACAGCACGTTTGCCGCCCGAATTAACGGAAATCCGCTCCAACATCGCCAATTGGGGCAAAGTGGTGACCGACATACCCCCGCCATAGGCCATCACTTGGTCGATGGTTTCGCCATCCCCACGCAATTCATAGATCGCCGGATTGTTGTAAGCGCCAAGTAGCGCAACTCGAGGCCCTGCCGGCGGAATGACGATCACGTCACCGGGCTGAAGGCGCGTGTCATTTGCTTTAATGCCTTGACCAAGCAAGGCGTAGAGATCGATTTCCGCAAGTTGCTGATCTTTTCGTATGAGTTTGATGTGGCGTAGCGAACCGGTGGCGCTCGGCCCACCGGAAGCAAATATTGCCGAAACCAGGGTAGAGAGGCTTGAAACGACATAAGCACCTGGCTTCCGCGCCTGCCCCATGACGTAGATTTGCATGGACCGCAACTGGCCAAGTGAAGCGCTAATCGAGAAATTCTTGTACAGCTTGGCGATCTTGCTGCGCAGGTAACCTTCCAGCTCGGCCACTCTGACACCCACCACGGAAATCGCCCCGATCCGAGACAAATGGATCAAACCATTGCGATCCGCAGTCACCCTGACATCCAGCTCAACAGTGCCGGTCAAGCGCACCAATAGTTCATCGCCGGGGCCAATCACATAATCAGACGGCACTGGCGTGTCCTGAAGTGGCGGGAATGCCAAAGTCGATTGCTTGAACAGGTCGTGACCATAATGTTCAAGCCGCTTGCCGGTAGCCGCCTCGACGAAACTTTGGAACTGGTCTGGCTTCCAGGGACTACGAACATCCTGAACAGGCTGTGTGCCTGTATTTTCGCTCCTAGGTGTCGATTCGATCACCTTGATTCCCTCAGACACTTGACCTTTGGCAGGGGTGCCGATTTGAGGAAAACCAGTCGAAACTGAGTCGTTATTCACGTCTCCGCTGACGCTGATACTGTCTTGAACCGTCTGTGTCAGAGCGGCATTCGGATTGGCGGGACAAACGGTAGAAAAAAGAAAGGCGGCCAGAAAAAGAGCCAGACGGAAAGGTGACATGGGTTTTGATGAACAATTGTTTGCAGGATTCTTACGGAACAATGTGAGCGCCTTATTACAGATCCAAACAAACACCACTGCTGTTATCCGAGAAGACTCGACACCGACGGAGCGAAAGCCACATTAATGCTTATCCCGGGTGGCGCGGATCAGCCCCAAATGGATGGATTCGACTACAGCCTGACCGCGGGTATTGACCTTGAGTTTTACGCGAATGTTCTGCACATGATTTTTCGCGGTCATTGCCGAGATTCCCAACCGATCGGCGATTTCCTGGTTTGAACATCCATCACGCACCAATTCAATGACCTGTATTTCCCGCCGAGATAAAACGCTAACCATCGAGGTTGACTGGTTGATCGCAAGCGATTCATAACTCAACATCCGGGCATAGGTTGCGGTAACGCAGGGAATGATGAGTTCGAGCAACAGCCCAGTTTGATGATCCAAGTCACGTACGCGAAAAAATCCAAACCATGCATGGAGATTTCCTTGCGACGAAAGTTGACCATGCGCTGCCATATTGCGCAGTTCCAGGCGGTGCAATAGTTCCTCCCATTCCGGGTCGCAAGTTGTTACCCCCAACGCAGGCGGGACCAGGCAAGGTTGGCGAGTTGACTTCCAGTGACGCACCACTTGAGCGATGAAGCCCGTTTGTCGATTACAGGCGGCTTCGAAGTGCTCCGCTTTGAAATACCGCGTTGCTGAAAAATACCGCATGCGGAGATCCTGATCGGAGCCATCGGAAGTTCCGCAAATGATGATTTCGTGGGGTAGCAATGCTTGCAACGGACCTTGGGTCCAAGCAAAGAATTGGCTAGGACTCATCACTTTCGTTGCACTTTTCAGTACGTCGATAAGCCGGTCGCGATCTTCATCATTTTCCATTCTTGCAATTCGCTCGGGGCCGGTGCGCAAATCAATAAAGCCGCCTTTATATCGTCGCGATGTGACAAACAAATGGTCTTGCTGTTACAGATCAAAGTAAGTGGCCAGGGTGACCGCCTTAAGCGCGCTCATACAGGCTGTTGGACGGGTTTGCTTCCCCCTTTGTAAAGGGGGATCGAGGGGGATTTAACAAGGCTCAATTCTTGTTAAGTAGGGATGACCAATGCGCAGTAGCCTCCGAGATGACTTCCCCCTTTGTAAAGGGGGATTGAGGGGGATTTTGACGGCGGTGCCTTACGCGGATGTCCCATAAATCCCCCCTAACCCCCCTTTTCCAAAGGGGGGAACTCTCCCATCAGCCCCAGACCGCCTTTTCAAAGGGGGAGCAGGTATCGCAATGATTAAGTAAGTGCCATTCGGGCCTGCCCCAGGTTTAACGCGTTGGAAACCTAGCCCCACTAAGATGCAGCCTCGGCGGCCCGTTGCTGCCGCCACCGGGTCAGTTCGCCAATTTTCAACGCGAATTTACAACGTGATTCCGGCCCCTCGGCGTCGATTGTTCCTGTGGGACGCAGGTCGATTCGACTATCCCGTGATGCCAACGCGATGGAGAAAGGCAGCAGCGGTCTCAATTAACTCAAAGTGGAAGCAGATCTGAGAGGGCAACAAGTGCGAGTTTTTGGTTGGCAAATCGATGTTCAGGTCTGGGCGCGCGTATTGCCGTTCGCGTTATACATGGTGTTTCTTGCCATTGAGGGCTGGGTGGCGGACAGCGTGCCCGGTATTGATGTGCGCTGGTTGTATCCAGTCAAAATCGTCGCCGTGATAGGCGCTCTTTGGTACTACCGCGCCGTCTATACCGAGTTGGCAATCAGGCCGAATCGGTATTGGGCAGGTTTCGCCGCGCCGTTGCTGGGAGTCATTGTTTTCGTGTTGTGGATCAACATGGACCACGGTTGGATGAATTTAGGCGGCGGTGCCGGCTTTGATCCACGTAATGACATCGGCGCGTTGGATTGGCCTTTGGTTTTGACTCGCCTTGCCGGCGCAGCACTGGTAGTGCCGTTGATGGAAGAGCTGTTCTGGCGTTCTTTTCTGCTGCGCTGGATACAGGAAGTTCGCTTCCTCGCTTTGGAAGCGGCGCAAATCGGTTTGCGCGCCATCTTGATCAGCAGTGTTCTATTCGGACTTGAGCACAGCTTGTGGCTGGCCGGCATTGTTGCCGGCTTGGCTTACGCCTGGCTCTACCGCGCTTCCGGTAACTTGTGGGTTCCCATCGTCGCGCACGCCGTCACCAATCTGGTGCTTGGCTTGTGGGTGTTGAATACGGGGCAGTGGCAATTCTGGTAATGCGGCGATCCCTCATTTCCATGCTGTTGCGTCGAGTCTTGCTATCGGCAACTTCGCAGGCTGAAATGTTGCGCTCGCTGCAATCGCCGGCGTCGACCAGTAGCTTGTCGATCCTGCCCAGCGTGGCGTGTCAATCAGCTTTAAATCTGCGCCGGTTCTCACGCTGCCGCTTTGTTCCGCGAACGCTCAACCCATTTATGCATTTCTGCGGCACCGAATGCGGCGGCGATTCCCAGGGCCATGCGCCCGCCCCCATCCAGCACACTGGTCCAGTCCGCCAGTTTCGAGGCGGCATCCGTCTGTGGCGAGGCTATCCAGGACACCATGTCGTGCACCGCACTGGCCAGCACCAAGGGCACGTCCAGGGTTTCCAACAGGAACAGGAAGGGTAAGGAAAGAAGCAGGCGCAGGCCTCGACCGCGCCAGGTAAGGCCGGGCCAGGCGAGCGTGGCGGCAATCAGGATCAGGGGGTGCTTGAGGGCGTGCGCCATGAGGGTGGAGGCGCTCACACCCAAGCCGGCAGGCAGCAACTGGCCGTGTACCAGTGTCATTTGCTCGGTGATGAATTCGCCGGCAATGAGGTACTCCCCTTTCTGCCAGGTCAGCCCCAGGCTGGTCACAGCGAAGTCCTGCAGAAACAGTCCCAGAACTTCCCGGTACCAAGGCAGCCACAGGTCAGCGTAGTACCAGCCATAAGCATGGGCCAGCCAGATCAGCGGGGGTAGCCCGAGTGCCAGCCGCAGGGCGATGCCTGCCAGGGCACGGCGATCCAACTCAGGCCGGCCGGGCGTCATGGCGGGCGACGAACCAGAGGAAACCCAGCAGGCACAGGGCCACCATAGCCAAGGGCAGCACCGTGCCGTGCAGCAGGCCGAAAAAGGCCCGGTCCTGCAGGAATGCGTGCCACAGCAGCACCAGCCGGGTCTGATTCAGGCCATACACCAGCAGTGTGCCAAGGACCAAGCCGAGGACACGGACGCGCCAAGGAAAGGGATAGGCCAGCACGGCAGCCACCAGCAGGAACAGCGTCTCCAGGCCTTCGCAGCCGTTAAGCACGTTGAGCCGGCCATGCGGTGAGACCAGGCGATGGCCCTCGGCGTGGATTTCCTGCCCCGGCCACAGGCTGTCGATGAGCCAAGCGGCGGGGACGACGGTAGCGTGATCGATAACCGCCCGCTCGATGAGGCTGCCCCGGCTCATCTCCCAGCCGTATTGCAGGATGAAGAAGGCCGTCAGGAAAATCAGCAGCAAGCGCAGGGGATGCCGGCGCCGGGCCTCCGCCCTCGCCTCTTCCTCCAAAAGCTCCTGGTAGCTGGTGTTTTGCATCGCCCCCTCGTTATTGGTGGTGCCCACGAAAAAAGCGGCGCCCAATCTGGGCGCCGTTGAAAACCCGCTTTTGCAGCGGGTCAGGGATGGCCCGAAGTGTATTCGGGCGATGATGACGGGAAGATGACAAGGCAATCCGGCAGCAAACTGGTCGCACGATGACGATTTTCAGACGATTACGGGAAATATCGACAGGGATTCAAGCGTCGATCTGATTGAATGTAATCTCCGTCAATTTGAAACATTCCATTAACATAATCGAGATTCCTCGAATCAAGACGCCGATCATGAAGTTGCCACACCTGCGCTGCCCCAGGCACACCTTTGGATTCACGCTGCTCGAACTCCTTGTTGTGCTTGTCATCATTGGACTCCTTGTGGGTTATGTGGCTCCACGTTATTTCGCCCAGGTGGGCAAATCCGAGGTCAAGGTGGCTCGTGCCCAGATCAAATCACTTGAAGACGCGCTCGACCAGTATCGCCTTGACGTTGGAAGCTACCCAGACACCGAGCAGGGGCTGGCATCCCTGTTCTCGCAGCCAGCGGGAGAAGCGCGCTGGCAGGGGCCCTATCTGAAGAAGAGCGTACCGAATGACCCGTGGGGTAACGCCTATCAATTTAAGCACCCTGGCGAGCATGCCGAATTTGATCTCTTCTCTTTCGGCAAGGATGGACAACCCGGTGGAACGGGTGACGCAGCCGACATCGGCAACTGGTAAACAGCATGTTGTTCCGTGTCACTGCTTTGTCCACAAGCGGCCGGGTCCGTTTGAATCTGGAAGCAACGCATGCCGAAAACGCTGGCGATGAGGCGCGACGTCAGGGATATACCGTTCTATCTGTAGCGCCTGCGAAAGGCTGGAAACTAGGCAGGACAACCCAGCGCTACCACTTCCCACTGACCTTGTTCGCGCGCGAGTTGCTTGCGCTGCTGGGTAGCGGCCTGTCGCTGGTGGAAGCATTGCAAACCCTGGCAGAAAAGGAGTCGCGTGCCGAGACGCGCAAGCTGCTGGAGTTGGTGCTGGGCCATATTTATGAAGGCGAATCCTTGTCTGCCGCGATTGAGCGTTACCCCGCCTCCTTTCCGCCGCTGTTCGTCGCTTCGGTTCGCGCGTCGGAAAAAACCAGCAACCTGGCAGAAGCGCTGGTTCGCTTTGTAGCCTATCAAGAGCAACTGGAAGTACTTCGCAAGAAAATCGTTGCGGCATCCATCTACCCCGTGCTGCTTTTACTGATTGGTGGTTTGGTCGCGCTGTTCCTGCTGGGCTGGGTGGTACCGCGTTTTGCGGCCATCTACGAAGGCAATCTGGAGCGGCTGCCATTCGCCTCCCGCCTGTTGATGGAGTGGGGCGAGTTGTTTCAACAACACGCCGGCCTGATTGGCATGCTTGCGCTGGCGGTCATTTTTGGCCTGGTTCAAAGTCTCCGACAACCGCGCACTCGCGCGGCGATTTCCCGTCGAATCTGGCGTTTGCCGGGCATCGGAGAAAATTTGCGGGTATTTCAGTTGACCCGTTTCTATCGCACCGTTGGCATGCTGCTTTCCGGCGGCATCCCGATGGTCAGCGCGCTCACCATGGCGGAAGGCCTGTTGCACCCGGAACTGCGGGTTCGTCTGGCTGCTGCTGCGCGCGAAATCCGGGAAGGCAAACCGACCTCGCAGGCCATGGAAGGCGCCGGCCTGACAACCCCGGTGGCGTTGCGCATGTTGCGGGTGGGCGAACGCAGCGGCCGCATGGGCGAGATGATGGAATCCGCTGCGGCCTTTCATGATGAGGAGCTGGCCCGTTCGGTCGATTGGTTCACTCGCCTGATCGAACCTTTGTTGATGGTCTTCATCGGCCTCACCATTGGCGTCATCGTGGTGTTGCTGTACATGCCGATCTTCGAACTGGCCGGTAGCCTGGAATGAGCCGCCCGTCGCTGATCACCGCCGCCATGTTGGCGGAAGCCATGCGCAAGCATGAAGCCAAACAGGCGCTGCAGGCGTTGCAGGAAATGCTCGGCTTGCCGCCGGAAGCGTTTCTCGCCGAACTGGGCCAGGCCTTCGCTTATCCGGTACTGGATATGAACGCTCTGCGCGAAATGGCGCCGGCATTCGAACTATTGCCATTCAACCAGGCGCTGGATCGCGAATGCGCGGCTTGCCGCGATGCGGACGGCAAACTCTGGCTGCTCTTCACCGACCCGCTGAATCCGGCCCTGATCGACTGGGCCGAACGTCGCATCCCAGCGTCTTTCGATGCGGTACTGGTATTGCGTGACGATCTGCTGGCCTGGCTGCATCGGCTGGAAGTCAACCTGAAGGCAATGGATGGCGTCGTGTCAGATGGCGAGGGCGGCCGCGATTTCGAGAAAGTGGAAGAAATTTCGCTGCAAGCCATCGGCGCCGATGCGTCGCCGGTGATCAAGCTGGTGCATTCAACGCTGTACGACGCGGTGGCCAGCGGCGCTTCCGATATCCACCTGGAAAACGACGCCGCCGGGCTGGTCATCAAATATCGCATTGATGGCGTGCTGAATGCAGTGGCGCAAGCCCCCGGCCGCGAGATGGCGGAACACGTCATTTCGCGGGTCAAGGTGATGGCCGAGCTCGACATCGCTGAACGCCGGGTGCCGCAGGACGGCCGCTTCAAGGTGCAGATGCGCGGCCGTGAAATTGACCTGCGGGTGTCGATCATGCCGGGCGTATTCGGCGAAGACGCGGTGCTGCGCATCCTCGACCGGCAGTCGCTGGCCGACGAACTCAAGGTCATTTCGCTCGAACGCCTCGGCTATCACGGCGACAATCTGGCCGGCATCCGCCGCCTGGCGCGCGAGCCCTACGGCATGTTCCTGGTCACCGGACCGACCGGCAGCGGCAAGACAACGACGCTGTATGCCGCGATTTCCGAAATCAATACCGGTCACGACAAGATCATCACCATCGAAGACCCGGTGGAATACCAGTTGGCCGGCATTCTGCAGATTCCGGTCAACGAGAAGAAAGGCCTCACCTTTGCTCGCGGCCTGCGTTCGATCCTGCGCCACGACCCGGACAAGATCATGGTGGGCGAGATTCGCGATGCGGAAACTGCGCAGATCGCAGTGCAGTCGGCGCTCACCGGCCACCTGGTGTTCACCACCGTGCATGCCAACAACGTGTTCGATGTCATTGGCCGTTTCATGCATATGGGCGTCGATCCGTACAGCTTCGTCGCCGCGCTCAACGGCATCCTGGCGCAGCGCCTGGTGCGCGTAAATTGCCCGCACTGTGCCCAACCAGTGACGCCGGACGCGACATTGCTGGCGGAATCCGGCCTCAGCGCGGAACACGCTGCTGGATTCACCTTCCGCGCCGGCAAGGGCTGCGGCCAGTGCCGTGGCAGCGGCTTCAAGGGCCGCCATGCGATCGCGGAATTGATGGTGCTGAACGATGAAATCCGTGAACTCATCGTCACCCGCGCGCCAATCCGCCAGGTCAAGGAAGCGGCCGTCCGCGCCGGCGTGCAGAACTTGCGCGAAGCCGCGCTGGAGATGGTGCGGCGTGGCGAGACGACGCTGGAAGAAATCAATCGTGTCACTTTTGTCTGAACCGATGTTTGCCCGCCTGCTGCCGACGCATCACCTGGCCTTGCTGCCGACACGCTGGGTATTGCAGCCGGCCGGCGGCGGCGCAGCCAATACGTTCACTGCCGACTTTGCCGCCGGTGCAGACGTCGCAGCCATGCTGACCAGTCTGGCTGACTTGCTGGAAAAGCAAGGCGTCAGCGGCCGCTTACGCGTCACGCTGTCGCATCATCATGTCCGCTTGTTCCTGGCGCCGGCACCACCGGCTTGGTTGAATCCGGCTGAAATGCGGGTCTGGCTCGACGCCGCGCTGACCACCGCCCTGGGCGATGGTGCCGAAAAGTCAGACAAGGCTAACAAGGACGGCAAAGGTGGCGGCTGGCAGTTGGCCTGGGATCTGACTCCGCCCGGCCAACCGATTGTGGTCGCGGCGATGGCAAACGCGTTGCGCCAGGGGCTGTCTGACCTGTGCCAGTCGCGCGGCATCAAGCTGGTCAGCGCGCGGCCGTGGCTGGATGCGGCCTGGCAGCGCCGCCGCCGCCAACTCGGCCACGCCAGCGGCTGGTATGCGCTGCTGGAGCCGAAACGGCAGGTGCTGCTGCGGCTGCACAACGGCCGCATCGTCGGCGTGCGCCAACGCCAGATCAGCAACGATGCAGCGGCGGAGTTGGAACGCTTGCTGGCGCGTGAATGCCTGTTGGCCAATCTGCCGGTCGGTGGCGATCTCTGGCTGGAACGGACTGGCGCGGTCAGCGACCCCGGCATGCAGGCCGACTGGAGCCGCCTCGGCGGTCGCTTCAGCCTGCATGAGCTGGCCGGGCCGATGGATCACGCGCAGGCAATGCTGCAATGAAACTCGATTTTTTTGCGCCGGCCGCCCGTCCCGTCTGGTTTGCCTGGCTGTTGCTTGGGCTGGGTTTGGCTGCGGCATTTTGGACGCTGCAATCCTGGAATGGAGCAACCGCCGAACAGCATCGTGCCGAAAGCCGCCTCGCCAGCCTGCAAGGGCCAGCTTCAACGCGCCCGGTGAAACCGGCGCGGCAGCCTAAACGTGAGGACGCCAGCGGGTTGAATCGTCAACGTGCCGATGCCGCCGCGCGCGACCAGTTGCAACTGCCCTGGGCGCGCTTGCTGGAAACCTTGCAGGACACGCGAACACCTGAGATCGCGCTGCTGAGTCTGGAAGCGGATGGTCGACGCGGCGATTTCACGCTCGCCGCGCTGGCGAAGAACCATGCCGCCATGCTCGATTTCTTCGATAGCCTGCAACATGCGCCCGGTTTCGCCCAGGTCAGCCTGACGCGGCATGAATTGCGCGAGCTGGAAGGTGAGCAACGGGTGCATTTCACCTTGCGCGGTGACTGGACGCGGCCATGAACAGTGTCATCAACCCCGCTGCCCAGAATCGATTGCGCGGGCAGGACTGGCTGCATTACGCCCTCGCCCGGCTGAGCTGGCCGGGCGCGCTCGGCCTGGTTCTGCTGATCGCGGCGGGTTTGCTGCAGACATTGCATATCGCCCCGCTGCGCGACGCCAGCCGCGACCTGCAACAACGCGCCGAACGCCTGGCCCGGACAGGGCCGCCACCGGTGCTGGATGTGTCGCCGAAAGTAGTCAATCTGAGCGCAACGCTGCCCACTGCCGAACAGATGCCGCAAGCCATCGCCGATCTGTTCAATGCCGCACGCCACGCCGGTTTGAGCTTGCAGCAGGGGAGCTACCGGGCGGAGGTGGATAAATCCACCTCAAGCCCGAGGCCCACCTCAAACCCGAAATCCAACCTGACGCCGCCCCCCTCCCCCATTGCAGCGCCCGGCAGCTTGTTCCGCTACCGGATCAGCTTGCCGGTGCAGGGTGAATACCCGGCAATACGCAGTTTTGTCAGCGAGGCGCTTGAGCAGCAGCCAAGCCTGGCGTTGGACGGAATGCGTTTGCAGCGCGACCTGATCGGCAACGCGCAGATCGAGGCTGAACTTCGCTTCACCTTGTATCTTGGCGCGCCGTCAGCGGGAGCGCTGCGATGAACCAGCGGCACGGCATTCTGGGTCTGGCACTGATCGCCACGCTGGCACTCGTCTGGCTTGGTGAACAGGGCGATAGCAACCTGACCGATGCCGATATTGTTGAGCCGGTGCAACGAACTGCCCGCCGCAATCTCGAAGAAGCCGCTTCAGGCGCCCGGTCGACTGAACCCGACCTGGCAATCAAGCTGACTCCGCCCAGGCGGGATAGCGCTGAAACTTCGCCGTCGCCGCGTTTCCCGATAGGCGGGGATGATCTGTTCCCTGTCCAGTCCTGGTTGCCGCCGCCGCCACCACCGCCACCGATAGTCGAAGCACCGCCGCCGCCACCGCCGCAAGCACCTGTATTGCCATTCAAGTACGTCGGTCGCTTGGCTGCTGCCGGGGACAAAGACGAAGGTAACAGCGCGGCTGAATCGGTATTCCTGACCCAGGGCGAAAAGGTCGTCATTCTGCAGGTCGGCCAGACGCGCGCGTCATGGCGACTGGATTCGATCAACCCCCAGGGGCTGCGTTTCACCTACCTGCCCTTGCAACAACAACGCCAACTGAGATTCGCCCCATGATTGCGACCATTCAGCGTCTTTCGCCCGCAACCCATCCGTTGCAGCGTTCGATTCCGTTCTGCCTCGCCCTGCTGACCGGATTGGCGGTTTTACCTGGTTGCGCGAGCAATAACGCCTTGCAGGAAAGCGAAAAGGCGATCGCTGAAGGCAAACCGCGCGAAGGGCTTGCCGCCCTGCAAAACGCCATGCAGGCAAAGCCCGGCGATCTGCATTTGCGTGCCGCCTACCTGCGTCAGCGCGATCTTCGTATCGGGCAACTGCTCACCCAGGCTGAAGCCGCGCTCCAGGCCGACCAACTGGAAGCGGCGCAGGCGCTGTACCGCGAAGTGCTTGGCCTGCATCCGGAAAGCCCGCGCGCCAGCGAGGGCCTGGTGAACGTCGAACTCAGCCGGCGGAATCGCGAGGTGCTGCGCGATGCCCAGGCCGCTTTCAATCGGAATGATCTGGAAGTGGCGCGCGGCAAACTGCGGCTGGTGCTGGCGCAGGAACCGACGCACAAGAAAGCGCGCGAGATGCTAAGCCAAGTGGAGGCCAGGGCCGGGCAAGGCCAATCGCTCGTATCGCCAAAGCTGGCTGAAGCCTATCGCAAACCGGTGAATCTGGAATTCCGCAACTCTCCGTTGAAGCAGGTTTTCGATGCGTTGTCGCAGCAATCAGGCATCAAGTTCGTCTTTGACAAGGATGTGCGGCTGGATCAGAAAACCACCTTGTTTGCGCCCAATACGACGCTTTCCGATGCTATCGACATGTTGCTGGCGACCAATCAAATGGGCAAGAAAACGCTCAACGCCAACACCCTGCTGCTGTACCCGAATACGCCGGCGAAGCAGCGCGACTATCAGGACATGGTGGTGCGCGCCTTCTTCCTGGCCAATGCCGACCCCAAGCAGGTGATGGCGTTGATCAAGACGATGATCAAGACCAAAGATGTGCATGTTGATGAAAAACTCAACCTGGTGGTGATGCGCGATACCCCGGAAGCCGTGCGGCTGGCGGAGAAACTGGTGAAGGTGGCGGATCGGCCGGAGCCGGAGGTGATGCTGGAAGTCGAGATTCTGGAGGTGAAGCGCAGCAAGCTGACGGAGTTGGGGGTGCAGTGGCCGACTTCGTTGAGTTTGTTGGGCAAGGAACCCATCGAGACACTCAACTACAGCGAGGGTGTATTTGTTGGAAAAACGACCACTTACACGGATGTGCCGAACACGCTGAATCGCCTCAAGAACATTAGTTCTGCCAACATCTTGATGAATACCGTGCCCGGCGTGAACATCAACAAAACCGATGGCGACGTCACCATCCTCGCCAATCCCCGCATCCGCGTGAAAAACAAGGAAAAAGCCAAGGTTCACGTCGGCGACAAGGTGCCGGTGATCACCTCCAACGTCACCTCTACCGGTGTCACTTCCGAGTCGGTCAGCTTCCTCGACGTCGGCCTCAAGCTCGATGTGGAACCGCAGGTGTATCTGGAAGGTGAGGTCGGCATCAAGGTCGGCCTGGAAGTGTCGAACATCGTGCAGCAGATCAAGACCGCGACAGGCACGTTGACCTATCAACTGGGCAGCCGCAATGCGACCACCACGCTGCGTCTGAAAGATGGCGAGACGCAGGTACTGGCCGGCCTGATTTCCGACGAGGAGCGGGCGAGTGCCAGCAAGGTGCCGGGTCTAGGCGATATTCCCCTGCTTGGCCGCCTGTTCTCCAGCCACCGCGATGACAACAGCAAATCGGAAATCGTGCTGCTGATCACACCGCGCATCCTGCGCAATATCGAGCGGCCGGAGTTGGCGGATATCGAGTTCTTCGCCGGCACCGATGCGTCGGCATCCAGCAGCCCGCTCCGCTTGCGCCCGACGCTGAGCATCATGCGGACAAACAGTCCGCAACCGGGGCAGGAAGAAAGTCCGCCAGATGAGCCTGAGGCCCTGGATGCGCCGGAACCCTCGGATGCAGCGACAACGGGCGATAACCCGACCGCCGCGCCGCCCAGGCCCTGATCGCCCAAGATTGCCATCTCCGAAAAGCCAGACGCCATGCATGCAATTTCTGCTTCGGCCTCAAAAAATCGCGGCTTCACGCTGGTCGAACTGGTCATCAGCGTCGCCATTCTCGGCGTCCTCGCGATGATGGCGGTGCCGATGCTGCAGGTCACCGCGCAGCGCCAGAAGGAAGTCGAACTGCGTACCGCGCTGCGTGATATTCGCAGCGCCATTGATGCCTATCGACAGGCGGTGGTAGACAAGAAAATCCGGGTCGCCGCCGATGCCAGCGGTTATCCGCCCGATCTCGACGCGCTGGTGCTTGGCGTGGCGGACATCACGAAGCCGGATACGCGTCCGATCTATTTTTTACGTCGTCTGCCGCGCGATCCATTTTTCCCGGACCCAACCACCCCGGCGGCCGAGACCTGGGGCTTACGCAGCTACGCCAGCCCGCCGGATGAACCGCAAACAGGTGATGACGTGTTCGACGTGTATTCCCTGTCCGAGCGATCCGGTCTCAACGGCGTGGCTTACAAGGAGTGGTAATGCGTGGCACAACCCCCTCGTGGGCAAAGTCGTATGGCTTCACGCTGATCGAACTACTCGTGGTGCTGTCCATTGTCGCCATCCTGCTGACACTCGCCACACCGCGCTATTTCCAGCATCTGGAACGGGCCAAGGTGGCCGTGCTGCGGGAAAACCTGTCCACCACGCGCCAGGCAATCGATCAATTCCATGCCGACAGGGGCGAATGGCCGGAATCGCTAGAAGCACTCGTTGAAGCCGGCTATCTGCGTGCGATCCCGCGCGATCCGGTATTGGACAGCAGTGACGCGTGGAACCTGTTGCCGCCACCCGATCTGGAATCCGGCCAGGGCGGCGTTTTCGACCTGAAGAGCACTGCGGAGGGTGCCGCGCAGGACGGAACGCCCTATGCCGATCTCTGATCGGTTGACCACCTTGTTTGACCGCCCGGATTCCCCCGGTAATACGCTTGCCACATAGTGAGGCAACAATTCCAAGTCTTTCGGCTTAGCCGATGCTGGGGTGGCAAGTGCCCCCCTCTGCTTCAACTTGGAGAAAACGGAATATGCAAGCCTTGAGTGCCGGCCGGTTGGCACCCATCACCGATTGCAATCGCTATCAGCAAATGGTCAAGTATCTGTCGGTTCTTGTGGCATTCGGCTTGTTGTCTGTAGGCCAGACATGGGCAATCGAGGGCAATGCTGTGCGCCCCTACCTGGAACTTGGCATGGGCTACGACAGCAATCTGTTTCACTTTGCCGGAGATAGCGAGGCAGTGCTGGGATTGGGTGAGCCGATTCGATCGGTAACCTACTCACGCTATGGCGTTGGCGCCGATCTCGCCTGGAAGCCAGGCAGGCAACAGCTCTCCGCCCGCCTGGGCGCGAACAAGACGTCATTCAGTCGCTATGAGGACCGGCTTGATTACGACGGCAAGAATCTCAGCGGCGAATGGAGATGGCAACTTGGCAACCGGTGGTCGGGCCTCATTTCCAGCTCGCTGAATCGATCACAATCGACGCCAACCATCAGCGGAATTGCCGAAAGCAATGTCTCTGACACCCGCAGGAAGGCGTTCATGGCGGAATACTGGCTGCATCCCAGTTGGCGCGCGCGCCTCAGGTTCGACCAGATTGATCAGCAATATTCCACGATCAACCAATCGATCAGCGACAACCAAAGCGATTCCACCTCATTTGGGGTTTACTTTCAGGGCGGCGCTTGGGAGAACATCGGCATCGATTTGTTCGATTCGCGTAGCGAGTTTCCCAACCGGCCGCTGAACACATCGCTTGACAACCGTTCCAACAAACAATCCCTGCGGGTATCCGGCAATTTTGCGTACAGCGGCAAGTCAACGCTCGCCGGGTCAATAGGCTATGCGCGCAGCACTCACCCCACACTGATCAACCACGATTTCAATGGCCTTGAAGGCCGCTTTTCCGGGCGCTGGTTATTCACCGGCAAGTCCCTGCTGGAAGTCTCCTACAGACATGAGTTGCGCGAGTCCGGCACCTTGATCGCCAACTATGAAACCGGGGATAACCTGAGTCTGGCCGCAGTCTGGCAAATTCAACCGAAAACACGACTGACTGCACGCGCCAGTAGCGAACACATCGATTTCGAAGGGGATGTACGCAAGGATCGGCTGCAAACCATTGGACTGTCGGCCAGTTATGAAATCTGGCGTGGTGGCGACATCAGCATCAACTTGCAGCGCGCACAACGCAACTCCAGCGACGCCGCACAGGAATATGCAAGCAACACGTTGTTTGTTTCCACCAACCTGCTGTTTTGAATGGCTCAGTTCGCGTTAAGTAGTGATGGGAGAGTTCCCCCCTTTGAAAAAGGGGGGTTAGGGGGGATTTACGGGACATCCGCGTAAGGCACCACCGGCAAAATCCCCCTCAATCCCCCTTTACAAAGGGGGAAGTCCTCTCGGAGGCTGCTGGGCATTGGTCATCCCTACGTAACAAGAATTGAGCCTTTTGAATGGTCGAAAACCTGATGCGCATCAAGGCAAGTGCGTGATTGCTGCAGGTCGAAAAAAGCCCAGGGTAAATGCTCGAAAAAAATGGACGTGATTATTGTTGTAAGAAAGCGATGCTCAAATTGCTCGCTCTGAAGTTCTGATCTCCCAGATCTGCCATTACTCCATGCATGAGGATGCAAACGTGAAATTGAATCAAACCCTTCTGCTCTGTGCCCTGATGATGTTTGCTCTGCTGGGTTCAACCACGGTGCGAGCAGCCGGAGACTATGGATTGTCCACCGGCGACCTGGTGCGCATCACCGTATATGACCATCCTGACCTGGGCATGGAGACTCGTGTCAATGATCAGGGGGGCATCCTGTTCCCGTTGGTGGGGGAAGTGTCGTTGGCCAATCTGACCGCCAGCGAAGCCTCCAAGCGTATTGCCTCCGCATTGGATGCAGGGGGTTTCATCCGCGCCCCGCAGGTCAACCTGGTCGTGATTGAATTCAAAGGGCAGGAAGTTTCAGTGTTGGGCCGGGTCAATCGCCCTGGCAAATTTCCGTTGCAAAAAAGCAGTCGGCTGAGCGACATCCTGGCACTTGCCGGCGGCATCGCCGCAGATGGCGCCGACACCCTGATCCTGACATCCGGCCGGGGAAAAGATGTCCGCCGCCGCGAAATCGATCTGGTCGCCCTGCTGCGTGATGGTGCCAATGATCTCAATGTCGATATCCTCAACGATGACATTTTGTACGTCCCCCGCGAACCACGCTTCTATATCTACGGCGAAGTGCAACGTCCAGGTTCCTTCCGCCTCGAACAGAAAATGACACTCGTGCAGGCACTGGCAATCGGTGGTGGGCTGACCCAACGCGGCACGCAGAAGGGCATCAAGCTGATGCGCCTCGGCGCTGACGGCAAGTTGCTTGAACTGGATGTCAAGTTATCCGACCCGATGCAATCCGATGATGTCATTTTCGTAAAAGAAAGCCTGTTCTGAGACGGTCGCCGCCATGAACTTCAACCAATTTCTCCTCATTCTTAAAGCCCGCGGCCTGCTCGTGATCGCGGCGCTGATCGTGACCGTGACATCCACCCTGGTGGTCAGCTTGCTGCTACCCAAGAGTTATACGGCCACCACCGCGTTGATCGTTGACGCCAAGGCTAAAGATCCGGTTTCCGGCATGGTGCTCTCAGCACAGATGATTCCTGGCTACCTGGCAACCCAGTCCGACATCATCAAGAGCCGGAAGGTCGCACTGAAAGTGATTGACGCCCTCAAGATGCAGGACAACCCACGCGTCAGGGCCGACTTCCTGGCAAAAGGCGAGGGTGAACTCGACATCCGTCATTGGTTGGCCGATTTGTTGCTCAAGCAGGTGGAAGTCCAGCCGTCGCGCGAATCCAGCATCATCGAACTTGAATTTTCCGGTGCCGACCCCCGCTTCGTTGCCTTGATCGCCAACACCTTCGCGCAAGCCTATATCGACACCAATCTGGAAATGAAGGTCGAACCTGCGCGCCAGACCAGCGCCTGGTACGACGACAAGCTGAAGGCACTGCGCAGCACTCTGGAACAAGCGCAAGCCAAGCTCACCGCGTACCAACGGGAAAAAGGCCTGTTTGCCAACGACGAGCGGCTTGATGTGGAAACGTCGCGCCTGTCGGAGCTTTCCAGCCAACTGGTCATGGCGCAAGCGCAAACCTACGATTCCACCTCTCGCCAAAGGCAAAGCAGTGATGCCCTGCCGGAAATCATGAACAGCCCGGTAGTTCAGAGTTTGCGCGCCGAACTGGCTCGCGCCGAAATCAAACTGTCCGAAATGGCGGAGAAGGTTGGGAAAAATCACCCTCAGTTCCAGCGCGCGGAAACCGAACTGACAGGTCTGCGCGCCAAGCTTGAGGAAGAGCTTCGCACCGCGACGCGATCAGTTTCCAGCACCGTGCAAGTTGCGAAGCAACGCGAGGGCGATTTGCGTGGATCACTTAGCGCGCAGAAAGCCCGTGTACTCGATCTAAAAGAGAAGCGCGAAGAACTCTCCGTGCTGATGTTCGACGTCTCCAACGCCCAGCGTGTCTACGACATTGCACTGCAACGGCAAAATCAAACCGCTTTGGAATCGCAAAGCAATCAGACCGACGTCACCATCCTCAACCCGGCAATACCGCCGACCAAGGCCTCCAGCCCGAACGTTATGTTGAACGTGCTGCTTGCGGTATTTCTCGGCAGCCTGCTGGGTATCGGCATTGCATTCCTGATGGAAATGATAGACCGCCGCGTGCGCTCATCCGATGACCTTGCCGGCACGCTTGAGCTGCCTGTGTTGGGCGAGATCGCCAACCTCAAGCGCAAGCGAAGCACCTGGTTTCGACGTCGATCCACCATCGTCCGTACCGGCTTTCTGGAGTCAACCGTATGAACGCCCCAATGTCCGTAACGAATACCGCCAGCCGCGCTGAACTCACCATCGGCCGCATCCTGCTTGAGCAGGGAAAGATCAGTGCTCAGGATGCCGAGCGCGTGTTACGCCTGCAAAAGGAAAAGAACCTTCTGTTTGGCGCCGCAGCGCTTCAGCTCGGGCTGATCAACGGGACCGATATCGAACAGGTTCTGGCTCGCCAATTCGAATACCCCTATCTGAATGCCGGTGAAGGCGGCTACAGCCAGGAACTGGTTGCCGCTTACAACCCTTTCAGCCCGCAAGTCGAAAGTCTGCGCGGTTTGCGTAGCCAACTCATGCTGCGCTGGTTCGCCCTCGGCAACAAAGCTCTGACCCTGGTTGGCGTCAATCCTGGCGATGGCTCCAGCTTTCTGGCCGCCAATCTGGCGGTGGTGTTTTCCCAACTCGGCGAGCGCACCTTGTTGATCGACGCCAACCTGCGCGCTCCCAGCATCGGCCCGCTGTTCAAACTAGGCACCGGCATGGGTTTGTCCGATCTGCTGGCGAATCGGGTCGGACTCGACGTTGTCGTACGCATCCCGGATTTTGTCGGTCTCTCCATCTTGCCAGCCGGTACGTTGCCCCCCAATCCGGCTGAACTGCTGTCGCGCAGCAATCTCACTGAACTGTTGGATACGCTGGCAGCGACTTACGACGTCATCCTGCTCGACAGCCCGGCCGCCAGCGTTGCCTCGGATTTCCAGATCGCCGCCGCACGCACGCGCGGCGCGGTCATCGCAGCGCGAAAAAACCGCAGCCGTCTGAACGACATTTCCGCCATGCGCAATATGGTCACGGCCACCGGTGCCGCCGTGGTCGGCGCCGTAGTCAACGACTACTGAGTGCTTCCGGAATTCCAAGCACACCATCACACCAACCAGTCCATACGAAAACAGGCGACAGACACCATGCCGCAAGCGATTCCTTCACCTCATGCTGCAAGCGCGGGAGCCCCCGCCCTTGCCGGCATCACGCTGATGACCTGGTGGCCGGTGCTGATCGGGCTGCTGGCACTTTACCTCCCCAGCTATTGGGATATGGCCAATGGCATCTGGAATCAGGAAGAACACGCGCACGGACCGATAGTCCTGTTCGTGTCGATCTATCTGATCTGGAGCAAACGCGCCGCGCTGCTTGACGTCGACCGTTCTCGCCCGCTGCTAGGCTGGACACTGCTGCTGTTCGGCCTTTTGTTATACGCAGTGGGTCGCTCGCAAGACATATTGCTGCTTGAATCCGGCTCCCAGATTCCCGTATTGATCGGCACCCTGTTCATCACATTGGGAATGCGCCCGGTACGCACGCTCTGGTTTGCCCTTTTCTTCCTCCTGTTCATCATCCCGTTGCCAGGCTTCCTGATCGACGCGGCCACGGTGCCTTTGAAGCAACATATTTCTGAAATTGCGGAAGCGGTTCTTTACGGCTTAGGCTATCCCGTCGCCCGCAGTGGCGTTGTACTCACTGTCGGGCCTTACCAGCTTCTGGTCGCCGACGCCTGTTCCGGCCTGCATTCCATGTTCACCCTGGCGGCGATGGGCACGCTCTACCTCTATCTGATGGAGCACAAAAGCTGGCTGCGCAACGGCATCCTCATCGCCAGCATTCTGCCCATTGCTTTTGCCGCCAACATCGGGCGCGTGTTGGTGCTGGCTCTGGTTACGTATTACTTGGGCGATGCGGCAGGACAAGGCTTTCTGCACGACTCTGCCGGCGTATTGCTGTTTGTATTTGCCCTGTTATTCCTGTTTGCCCTGGACATCTTCCTTGGCCTGTTCTTCAAGTCCACCATGGGAAACAACAAATGAAAGCCTTCAATCTTCGCCATCTCCTGATCGGTCTCGCCATGCTGGCCGCCGCCGGCTTGGCCTTGGCGATGGTCCCGCGCCACAAAGCTGCAGACCAAAGCCCCAGACTGGATCTGGAAAGCATGATCCCGAAAACATTCAATGATTGGCACATGCAAGCCAAACTCGACCACCTCCAGATCAGCCCGGACGTGCAAGCAGAAATCGACAAGATTTATAACCAGACACTGACCCGCACCTACAGCAATGGTCAAGGGCAGCAAGTGATGCTGTCCATCGCCTATGGCGGAGACCAGAGTGACTCCATGACCGTGCACCTGCCGGAAGGCTGCTACCGTGGCCAGGGCTTTGACGTAAAACACAGTACGCCGGTCAACATGCAGGTGGGCAATGTCGAAATTCCGGTGATGCGACTGGTGGCGGAAAAAGGCGCGCGGATTGAACCCATCTCCTATTGGGTCTTGATCGGCGACAGCTTCGCCCACAACCGCACTGATCGGAAACTGGCCCAACTGCGCTATTCGCTGACTGGGCAGATCCCGGAGGGCATTCTGGTCCGGGTTTCCAGCATTGATGCCAACGCAGAGGACGCCTACCGGACGCAACAACGCTTCCTCGAACAGATGATTGCCAGCATGGCGCCCGCGCTGCGCCCGAAGTTGATCGGCCACCTTACACACTAGAGCGGACCCCGCCCCATGTCCGCTTTCCTGCAAAATCGCCCGAGCAGCATGTGGGCGACCTATCTAGGTGTTGCCCTCTTCATTCTCTTGGTGGGCGTGGTCGGCGGCATGGCCATCGCCACCAGCGCCAAAATGCTGATCGTGCCGGTGTTCGGCCTGGTGGTCGGCCTATTTCTGCTGCTACTCCCAGTCGAGTGGATACTGATCACGCTGGTCGCGTTCGCATTCCTGATCTCCGGGATAGTCGGCTATTTCGCGAAAATCAACCAGGTCTTCTGGGTGCCCTACATCCTTGGCTTGGCAATATGGTTGATCACCCTGGCGGAAGTCACGCTAAGGGGAAACATTCAGCGTGGCGCCTGGCCATTCGTTCTGTGGGCTTTCGTTATCTATCTGCTGATGCTGGGCATCAATGTCCTGATCAATCCAGAGTCTCCTGGCATCTATCTCGTCGCCGCCAAGAATTACCTGTTTCTGCTTAGTGTTTTCCTGGCGGGTTTCGTCCTGATCAAGAAACCGGAAACCTACGAGGTGATCTGGAAAATCCTGCTCGTGGTGGCTTTGCTGCAATTGCCCGTGGTCATTTACCAATATGTCGTGGTCGGCGGCAAGATCGCAGATGCGGGAGGTCAGGGCTGGGATGCGGTCTCGGGTAGCTTCGGCGGGAGTGAGTCCGGCGGCTCCAGCGGTTTCATGGGCATCTATCTGGTCACCATACTGGCGCTGTTGATCTCGTTGCTCCGCAACCAGGCAATCAACGCCAGCAAGGCGACGTTATTCGCGGTGGTGTGTATCACCCCGGTGTTTATGGCCGAAGTCAAAGCCATGTTCCTGATCTTCCTACCGCTCGCCTTTTTCTGGCTGTTCAGAACGGCGATTGTGCGTAACCCTTTCCAGGCGGGCATCTGGTCCCTGGTGTTTGTTGCTGTGATGGCGAGCGGATTGTTCGCCTACGACAAACTACATTATCAGGTGGCAAACAGTGTGGTTGACCGCACCTTGCTAGAGCGTGTTAATGAGGCGGTGTTGCTTGAAACCGATCCAAACTATCTGAATGTTTTGAGCGGTGAAATGGGACGCACCGCGCTGTTGGTGTTGTGGTGGCGGCAACATGGACTGGATGAGCCGGACAAGTTGATATTCGGCCATGGCCTTGGTTCGACGCGAGTCAGTTCGTTTTATGTCGGTGAAGTACAAAAACGGTTTCCTCGCCTACGTCTGGACAGAAATGCCATGTCCGTACTGCTGTGGGATATCGGAGTGGCCGGAGCATGCGCCTATATCCTGCTGCTGGTCGCCGGTAGCCGCCTTTCGTTGCGCTTGTCCGCCTCATCTGACATTCCAGCGCAGCATCGCGCCTACCTCGAAACATCCGGCATCTACTTGATACTCGCCTTGGCCAGTCTGGTCTACAACCGCTCCGTGATCGAACACCCAGGGATGATCATGCTGGTCATGCTAAGCCTGGGGCAGGCGGCGTATTGGTTTTACCGGTTGCGTCCGCCTGGCCAGACACGTTCGTAATGGTTGCCGACACCCTGCTCATATTCTCGTCGGGCCGCTCAGACTCCACCTTGCTCGATCTGATGATCGGTGCCCATCCACTGGTGGCCTCGCTGGGAGAAATCACATACTTGCCCAACATTTTCGAATTCTTGGGTTTACTTAGTCTAGATGGCGAAATCCAGTCCGCTGCGCGCAAAGAGCACGTTCTTGAAGGCAACGATACCCACTTGCGTGGGTTGACGAATATCAAACTGGATGAAGCCTGGATGCGTAAACCGAGCGCAGATGGTCTGAATTATTTTAAATGCGATATCAGAGATCTAAATTGCAGTCTTGGGTATCAATAAAGAACAAAATCACCCAAGAAAATATGTTATTGGAGATTTGCTGTGGGTCAAATTAAAGAAATAATTAAAATACTCTCAAATAGGGCACGGGAAAAACGGGCTAATTTGTTCAAGGGGTTATTTGCCCTTAATGAAAATACCAGAATATTGGATTTAGGCTCCGAGACCGGGTCGAATATTAATGCTGTATTAACAGGATCACCAGTTAAGCCTGAAAACGTATACATTGCAGATATCGATAAAGTACTGATAGATAAAGGTAGAGATGCGTTCGGTTATGTACCAGTTTTGATTGGCGAATCCGGTCGACTCCCATATCCAGATGGATATTTTGATATTCTTTATTGTTCTTCTGTCATAGAGCATGTAACTGTCAAAAAAGAACAAGTTTGGTCTATCTATTGTGGCAGTTCATTCAAGAGCAAGTCTTTGGTTCGTCAAAAAGATTTTTTGGAAGAAATTCAACGGCTAGGTAAGCAGTATTTTGTGCAGACGCCCAATAAACATTTTCCTATTGAAAGTCACAGTTGGCTACCTTTCCTTGCATGGTTGCCAAGAAGGCTGTTGATCCCCGTTTTAAAATTCACAAACCGCTTTTGGGTGAAAAAGACAAACCCTGATTGGCATCTTCTGAATATAAAAGAAATGACGGAATTGTTTTATGGCGCAAAAATCGTTAACGAGAATTTCTTTGGATTGACTAAATCAATCATGACTGTGAAACACAATATTGGGCCATAAGATAAATAATTACAAAGATGAAAAAAATAGTGATCCTGATGCCGTTCCACTGGTCTGCCATTCAAGGCGGAGCTGAATATCAAGCCCGATTGATATGTCAGCATCTGGTGGCAAGCGAGCGTTTTGATGTGCACTGGCTATCGCGCCGTATCGCTCCTGATTACGATGCGCAAGGCTATACCACGCATCAAATAGCGTTGCATCAGGGCTTGCGCGCTAAGGCTTTCTTCTTCGACCATCGACTGCTGTCGCTTTTGTTGGAAAAATTGCAACCTGACGTGATATACCAGCGGGTAGGCTGTGCCTATACCGGTATCGCAGCTCGCCATGCGCGGCGCCACGGCAGCCGGATGATCTGGCATGTAGCCTCGGAGATGGATGTCACCCCATTCAGCACAAAGAGTTGGCGACCCTCCAGCCTGTTGAAATTCATCGATAAGCGCTACCTGGAATATGGCCTGCGCCATGCCAGCGATATCGTGGTGCAAACCCATGACCAGGATCGTTTGCTCGGCGATCACTATGGCCGGCAGGCCACCGCACTGATCCGTAATCCGCATCCAGTTCCCACGGAGAACATCGACAAGAGCGGGCCACCGACCGTGCTCTGGATAGCTAATCTGAAACCCCTGAAGCAACCGGATGTGTTCATCCGTCTAGCAAGTGCATGCCTGGATTTGACCGGCGTTCGTTTCGTCATGGTGGGGGAACCACTAAACGATGGAGATCAGCAGCGTGCCTTCGAAAGCACTCTCCAAGCAATTCCCAATCTGGCTTATCTAGGCAAGCTTTCTATTGACGCAGTCAACGCACTATTGGCCAGTAGCCATCTGATTGTGAACACCAGCCGCGTGGAGGGTTTCTCCAACACTTTTATCCAGGCCTGGCTTCGTCAGGTTCCCGTGCTCAGCCTTCAGGTCGATCCGGATAAATTGCTGGAACAGGAAAGGCTGGGCTTTTGCGCCAGTGGCAGCGAACCTGATCTACTGAATGCAGTGCGCACCTGGCTGACCGACGACTTGTTGCGTGAACAATGCGGCAAGCGGGCGCAAGCGTATGCCGAACAACACCATACAGAACGCAATATCCAGGCGTTGATCGACCTCATCGAAATGAAATGAAGATCGCCCTGTTCCTGCAAGGCAAATCGACGCCTTCCACACGATTTCGAATTCTTCAGTATTTGCAGCGGTTCTCGGATGCTGGGATTGAATGCACTTGTTTCTATCCCATCATTCCGAAATATGGATTTGTTCCGCAATTTCTACCCGGCAAACGCCCGAGGCAATTGTTTCGCAGCATCACGCAATGGTTTTTTTACCTGCCGCACCGCTGGTGGCAGATCAGACAAGCCCGGTTGCACGAATACGATGCGGTCATTTTGCAAAAGCAGTTATCCATCCGGCCAACAGGCGCGTATCTGGAAGAAATGATCACCCGGCGCAACAAGAACATTGCGCTTGATCTGGACGATGCGGAATTCACCAATCCGGCTGCACTCGATAGCGCCAAATCGCAGGCTGCCCTTTTACGGGTCAGTGAGCTCGCTATTAAGGTCGTGGTCTGCAATCAGTATCTGGCCGATGCTGCCACCCACACCCCAAGCAAAGTCGTGATTTTGCCAACCACAGTGGACGAGCGCCGTTACTTGCCGGCGCTGAGTTCCAAATCGACAAAGCCTTGCATCGGCTGGACAGGTAGCGCATCTACACTACGCTACCTTCGACTGGTTTTACCTGCTCTGGAAGCCGTTATCGAAAAAACTGGGGCTTCGCTTGTTGTCATCAGCGACCAGATCTGGGTCGATTGGCTGAGCCACATTCCCGGTATTCGTTTCGTGAAATGGAACGAAGAAGATGAAATCAGCCAGTTGCAAAGCATCGATATCGGCATCATGCCGCTGACTGACGATACATGGACGCAGGGCAAATGCGCGTTCAAGATCATTCAATACATGGCGATCGGCATTCCCACTGTCGCTTCCCCAGTCGGCATGAATTGCGAGGTCACAATAGACGGTAAAACCGGATACTTGGTCCGCAGCCACGACGAGTGGGTGGGTACGTTGTGTACTCTGGTTGAATCGGAATATCTGCGGAAAGAAATGGGGGGCCTGGCGCGTCGGCATTTCATGGAGCACTTTTCAAGTGCGACGGTGGCATCGGCGTGGATTGAACTTATGCGCAACCTGGCCCTGCCCCAATCATGAGCAACACTCGCAGTGTCGTAAGGATCTCCATGCTGGCGCCAGCCGGCATGGTGCTTGGATTCGCGAGCAACTGGCTGATTATCTTCACGTTCGGTCTGTCTTCCGCCTTGGATGCGTATTTTGTTGCCTATCTGTTTCCCACACTGATCGGCGGACTCATCGCGGATTTTCTCGGCCGCAACTTTATTCCGACGCTGGATCGCCTGAAAAATGAACGCAACAAGGAAGAAATGGATGCGTTCATTTCCACCGTAATCAACTATGCAACGCTGGCCTCTCTGGTCGGCATGGTGGCTTTATGGCTTGGCATGGCGCCACTGATCCGGCTCTCCGCCCCCGGGCTCAATGAAAAGAGCGCGGAACTGGCCATCGCCATGGCGCAAATCATGTCGCTCGCCATCGTGTTCTTTTCGGTTAACACCCTTCACGAATACCTGCATCAATCGGATCGTTCATATTTCAAGCCGCAATTATTCAAACTGGCGCTTCCCGTTTCCACCCTTGCCGGTGTCGCTGCATTTGGCAAATCTCAGGGCGAAATGGTTCTGGCTTGGTCCTTTCTATGCGCATACGGTTTGATCTTTGTTTTGCTGCTGCATGGGCTGAAATATCGCTATCGACCCGTTTGGACCCTGCGCGACACGGAAGTGCGCAGTGCGCTGGTGTCATCAGGATGGCTGCTTCTGTCCGGCACGCTCAGTCGAATGCGTGCATTCGTCGAACGCTATCTGGCTTCCCAACTCGGTCCCGGCGCGGTGTCTGCCCTGGCGTTGGCGACCCGTATCAGCAGCCCGCTGCAACAAGCCGCTGCGCTAGGTATGAAGCTGGTTGCCTTCCGCAACGCCAGTGCGCTGGTCGCCGTCGGCCGTTTCGAGGAGGCCGGCTGGCAGTCGCGCCAGGTCGTGGCCATTGTCATCATGACCTTATCCCCGGTCGCCTTCTGGCTGGCGGCGGATGCGGATTTACTGATCCCCCTCCTCTTCACGGCGCGGCATCTGAGCGTTACGGAGATGAACATGCTGGTCGACGCGACGCGTGGCTTCCTGATTGCTGCCCCGCTCATGGCCGTCGGCCCGATTCTGTCCAATCTCTATTTCGTCCTGAACCGCCCCAAGGTGGTGGTGATTGCCGCGCCCATCACCCTGATGGCGTATCTCTTTTTCATTCTGATTTATTACGAGCCGTTGGGCGTATTCGGTATTGCACTGGCGACTTTTTCGATTTTCGCCATTTCATTTTTGTCGATGACATGGCACCTCTCGCGTCTATTGCCGGGCTTCAGCCTGGCCTCGCTCTGGTCCGCCGGTGCCAGGCACAGTTTCCTGGCCGCTACCTTTGCTTGGGGCATGAGCCAGGTAAGCGCTGCTGCAGCGTTGCCGGCATTCGCTGGACTCGCCCTAGATGGCGCGGCCGTCGCAACCTTGTATTTCAGTGTCCTCTATCTGTCGGGCGACGAGTCCTTACGCCTGGTCGTCGCAAAACTACACAGCCATGCGCGTGCAGAAGCGCCGCCGCCAAAGTCATGAAATCCTCACTTGCCATCGGAAAGACATCACGTCATGAGCGCTGATATAGAGAATTTGCTGGAGCACTCCCGCACCCTGTTGGGGCGGGTTGAAATCGAGATCGGCTGCGGTCCGAAAAAGGCTCCAGGCAGAATCGGCGTCGATCATCTCGCCTTGCCTGGCGTCGATGTGATCGCCAATTTGGAAGAGGGACTGGGCGCGTTTCCCAGCCATTGCGCCGACGTCATCCACGCTCGCAGCGTGCTCGAACATGTTCTGAATGTCGGTGGTTTGTTGGCGGAGATCCATCGTGTTCTCAAGCCTGGTGGGCAATTCCGGGTTTTTGTCCCCCATTTCAGCAATCCTTATTTCTATTCCGACTACACACATCGCACGTTCTTCGGCCTTTACACTTTCTATTACTTCGTCGAACCCGCTCAACAATTGCGCCGGAAAGTTCCAGTGTTTTACGGTAGCACCCGATATACGGTGGAATCCCTGCGCCTGACTTTCGCTGGTCGCAGTCGCTTGGGGATTCGCTTCAAGAGCTTGGTGGAAAAACTGGTGAACAGTTCGCCGCGCATGCAGGAGCTATATGAAGCCAACCTCTGTTATCTGATTCCCTGCTACGGCGTCGATGCCGTGTTGATCCCGGCCGATAGCGGCTGCGCGACCTGACACCGGGGACGTTCGCCATGCATCTTCTCTTCATCACGCGCGAACCGCATCCCAGCTTTCGTCCCGACATCACGATTCTGTTCGGAAAATACCTGCCGCGCCTGGGCGTGACGTCAGATCTGGTGGCGCAGCAACTGACGGGGGAAACAGCTGTCTGGGGTGGTGGACGGGCGCTGGCAGGCCGGCGCTGGCAGTCGCGCGCACTGAATGTGACGGCGGCGTTTATCCATGTATTACGGGTATTCGCACGGGGACGCGGGGGCTATGACGCCATCTTGGTCCGCGACAACCCCATGGTCGCCCTGGTCGGCTTGCTGGTAGCACGGCGCTGGAATGTTCCCCTCTTTTACTGGATGTCATTTCCCATAGTCGAAGGTTTCCTCGAACTGGCGAAACAAGGTCCGGGAACACTGGGCTGGGCGCGCTATCTGTTCGCGTTGCTGAAAGGTCACGTGGGCCACCTCATCTACTATGGTGTGGTGGCGCCCCATGCCGGCCATATCTTTGTGCAGAGCGAACAGATGAAGCGTGACATGGTTGCAAAGGGGATTCCCCCGCAAGCCATGACGCCGGTTCCCATGGGCGTCGATATCGAGGCTGCAGATCCTTTGTGCATCGCGCCCTCTGACGATCCACGTTTGGCCGGTCAGCGTGTCGTGGTGTATCTGGGCAGTCTGGACAAGGTGCGACAGATCGACCTGCTGATTGAAATGCTGGCGCTTGCGGTCAGGCGGCAGCCCGATCTGTTGCTGGTGCTGGTAGGTGACGCCGTCGAGGCAATGGAGAGGCGACGACTCCAGGATTTGGCAGTACAGATGCAAGTCGCCGACCGGATTCTTTGGACCGGCTGGCTACCGACTCAGGAAGCATGGCGCTACGTTCGAGCGGCGGAGGTGGGTATGTCAGCGATTCCACGCGGACCGCTTTACGACTGTGCCTCGCCCACCAAAGTGGCGGAATACTTGGCGCTTGGGGTACCGGTGCTGGCCAATGATTTGCCGGATCAGGCCTGGCTGCTGAAACACAGCGCAGGCGGCGTGAGCGTGCCTTTCACTGCGGAAGCGCTAGCAGATGCACTTCTAACCATGCTGGCCGACCCGGAAAAACTTCACCACATGGGCCGCCAAGGTCAGGCCTTCGTGGTTGTCCAGCGCAGTTATGCCAGCCTCGCGACGACTTTGGCCGCGCGGCTTGGCGATCTGGTGGGCGGCGGACCGGCAGCCCTGTCTTCAAATGCGAAGGGAGCGCCGACATGAACCCCGTGATTCAGTACAGCTTGTGGATTGTGTATGTGCTGAATGGGCAAGATCAAATTATTATGTAACCCGCATGAAATATATTAAATTACAATAATATTAATTCGCTATGCAATTGGCTGCTTTCTGGCATGTTTTCGAATAAATAATTATTTTTAGTGTGGTTTTTAATGCTGTCCCCGTTGAGCCCATTTTTTTGATGCCCTGCTGGGGGTGGTAACGTGGATAGATGATTTAAGGAGTATAGCGATGGATCGTCTGAATATACTTGCCATGCTTAAAAGAGTATGTTGCCCGGGCTGTTTGGGCACTTTATTTAATACTCTGGTCGACGAGCCCTATGATGCTCCTGGAATTGCCAAGTATTTAAGCAAACACTATTCTGGGCGTGCTCGGTTGGATTTTCTATATGGACAGAAATATCAACTTGATCGATGTAAAGAATGCGGCCTTGTGTTTCAACGATTCGTCCCGCAGCACGAGTTACTCTCCGAAATTTACGACATATGGATTCCCAACAGCGAGCGAGACCGACTGTACGACAGCCACACCTTAAATACCTATCGTTACTTGGCGGAACAAGTGCAATTTATGATCTGGCGTTTAAACATGAAGCCCTCAGCCATTAAGGTGCTGGATTTTGGTTTGGGATGGGCCGAATGGGCTGCAATGGCCAAAGCATTTGGTTGCCAGGTATATGGTGCTGAGTTATCAACGGCACGAATTGAACATGCCCGTTCATTAGGAATTGAGATTGTTGATTATGCGGACTTAGTTAATCATAAGTTTAACTACATCAACACGGAGCAGGTTTTTGAACACCTGTTAGAGCCATATGAAGTATTACTCCATTTATCACATTCATTGGCACATAATGGCATTATAAAAATTAGCGTTCCTAATGCGGCTAAAGCAATTCGCAAAGCCAAACATCAAAAGAGCCTAGGCTCACTTTCGGCCAAAGAGATTATGCCGATCGCTCCTTTAGAGCACATCAATTGTTTTGAGCACGCAACACTTGTCACCATGGCAAATTCAGTTGGCCTTCGACTCTTATGGCCTAGCCTATACGGTTTGTACAACAGCTCACTAGGTTGGCTTGAACCGAAAAGAGCGTTAAACCTTCTTATACGCCCACTTTATCGCCATGTTTATCCAAAGAGTACTTTTCTGTACTTTGTACGCGCTGACCATTAATAAATCCATTTCAATCACCAAATTCTAATGATCACGGAATATTAACAAACCAAGTCCAATAAGGGACTGAATAAAATTAACCAGAACAACTAGCCTGGATATTCCATAAATGATCGCGCTTGCTCGCTGCACCTTTATCTGCAAAGGAATGTTTCGCTCAGTCGGGCGTATGAATCACTATTCCGCTCTTTTGCGAATTGTTAAGGGCTCAGAATGTTCAAAGTCTTAATGCTTTCGCCGCATCCCTATCAACCCGGCGGAGTGGCCGATTATGTGGAGATGCTGAAGGAAAACATCCCTCCCGAAGTCCGGATTGACAGCTTCTTCATCGGGCGGCGCGGTCAGTCTCTGTTTTGGCGCCTGCTTTCCCCGCTGATTCCCTTGTACGACGCCCTGCGGCTGTTGCTACGTCTGCTGACACAACGCTACGACGTGGTGCATCTCAATCCCTCGTTCAACAAGGCACTGCTGCGCGATAGCCTGTTCATGCTGATATTGCGGGTGTTCGGCATGTCCCGTGTCATGGTTTTCATGCATGGCTGGAATGACGCCTGGGCAGCACGGGTATTGACCGGGCGTGTATCCCGTGTGCTGTTCCGCTGGGTCTGGGGCGGGGCGGGGCGGATCCTGTTGCTGGCGAGCCGCTTCAAACAGGCGCTGGTGGATGCTGGGCTGGATGCTGGGCGGATTGAGGTGGTCAGTACCATGTTCGATGCCGGCCAGTTTGCGGGAGTGGAATCCTTGCGCGGCAAGCAGGCCACACAGTTGCTGTTTCTGTCGCGCTTCGTGCGGGATAAGGGCGGCTATGAACTGCTTGAGGGCTTTGCTCATGTGGCGCCGGCCTATCCCGACACGCGGCTGATTTGCGCTGGCGACGGGCCGGAGGCGGCGGGCATGCGCGCCTGGGTGGAACAACATGGCCTGAACGGGCGGGTGCAGTTTCCAGGGTTCGTGCGTGGCCGGGAGAAGGCGCAATTGCTGGCGAATGCGGATATCTTCGCCTTCCCGACCTATTACGGTGAGGGCTGCCCGGTGTCTCTGCTGGAGGCGATGGCCGCTGGATGCGCGGTGATTACCGGTGATGCCGGCGGGATTCCGGATATTTTCGAAGACGGTTTAAATGGGGTGATGTTGTGCCGGCCGACAGGCGACAAGGTGGCTGCGGCGCTACGCGAGCTGCTGTCGGACGCGGAACGCTGCCGCGCCATAGGGGCGCATAACCGCGAGGTGGCGGGCAAGCGCTTTGAAGCTGGGCAGGTGTCGGCGGAGGTTGCAGCGGTATATGCAGCGCTGGCGGAAAAAGGACGGGGCTGAGAGACATGGCAACCCTTGCTTGGAAACTGAACCGCCTGCGCACCATGGGGCTCGCCGAAATCGGGCATCGCTCGGGGCGTGCGTTACAGGCGCGTTGGCAATCAGCAGGTTTGGGTTTGTGCGTCCGTCCGCCAGCGCCGGACATGCATTTCGGTCGACCGTGGCTTACCAACTGGCCGCAAGGTCTGGACGTGGCGAGCTGGCGAGAAGCGGCCGACCGGGTAATGGCTGGACGCTGGGATGTGTTTTCGCTGCTTGATCAGGACTTGGGCTTTCCGCCGGACTGGAACCGCGATCCGCTGACCGGAAAACGGATTCCGCTGCAATTCGGCAAACGGCTTGAGTACCGCGACATCGCTCGGGTGGGCGATATTCGGCATGTATGGGAATTGAACCGCCATGCAGAGTTGAACTTGCTTGCCCAAACATATGCGATGACCGGAGACGTGAAATACGCCGAAGGGTGCCGTACCTTGCTGACATCCTGGTTCGAACAATGTCCCTATGCGCTGGGCGCCAATTGGGTGAGTTCACTAGAGCTGGCGATCCGGCTTAACAACTGGGCGTTTACATGGCATCTGTTGGGAGGTGAAAACGCCCCTCTGTTTGCGTCGGAAGCAGGTATAGCTTTCCGCCGCCAATGGCTGGACGCTGTCTATCAGCACTGCGATTTCGTGGCCGGTTATCTGTCGCGCCACTCTTCCGCCAACAACCATCTGCTGGGAGAACTGGCTGGGCTGTACATCGCCAGCCTTACCTGGCCTTGCTGGAAGGCGAGCGCGGGTTGGCGAGTCCAGGCGAGTCGCGAACTGGAGATTGAGGCGCTCAAACAGAATGCGCCGGACGGCGGCAACCGCGAACAGGCTTTCTACTATCACCACGAGGCGCTGGAATGGATGTTGCTGGCGTACCTATGGGGAAATGCGAATGGTGAATCGTTTTCCACGGCTTACCCGGCGCGCATGGAGGCCATGCTGGATTTTATTGCCTCGGTCATGGACGCCGGTGGCCACGTGCCGATGGTGGGCGATGCCGACGATGCCCATATCGTGAAGTTTGAACCGGAGCAACATGGCGATCCGTATCGTTCGCTGCTGGGCATCGGCGCGGTATTGTTCAGGCGGGCTGACTTAGCCGCCAAGGCCGGGGGGCTGGATGACAAGGCGCGATGGCTGCTTGGCGATGCGGTATCGCGGCAATTTGCCGAGCTGGCGTTGGCGCGGCATGCTGGCCCTTCGCGACGCGTCTTCCCGGAGTCGGGTTATTTCCTGATGGGTTCGGATTTCGGTACTGAAAACGAAATACGCATCCTGGCGGATGCCGGGCCGTTGGGTTATCTGTCGATTGCCGCGCATGGTCATGCCGATGCCCTGTCTTTGACTTTGAGCGTCGGCGGTCACGAAGTGCTGATCGACCCCGGAACCTATACCTATCAAGGTGAAATCGAGTGGCGCGAATATTTTCGCGGCACCTCGGCGCACAACACGGTCACTGTGGACGGCGAAAACCAGTCGCAAAGCGGCGGCCGGTTCATGTGGCTAAACCATGGCAACGCAAGCTGTATCCGATTTGACGAAAATGCTGAGCGGCAGGTGTTGCTGGCCGAACACAACGGCTATCGAAGTCTGGCTGATCCGCTCAGTCACCAGCGCGAATGGATGTTTGAACAGGCTGACAGAACGCTGACCGTGGTCGACCGTTTGGCGTCGCACGGGGAGCATCAACTTGCCTGGTTCTGGCACTTTGCCGAGTCGGTGTTGGTGAGTTTGACGCCAGATCGGGTGATTGCCCGCGTACCGGGCTGGCGGATCGAATTCACTCCGCCGGATGCCTGCGAACAACCACTGCTGCTGCACGGTTCGGAAAAACCCATTGGTGGTTGGATTTCGCGCCACTTCCAACAGAAAACGCCGACCAGCACAGTCACTTGGCAGGCACGTAGTTCGGGCGATACGACCTGGCTGACGCGCATTGCGGTGATTCGTGAGCATGCGGATGTTTGAAACACGCCGTCATGAAACGGCAGCACGGTATGGCTTGATCGTCATGCTGGCGATCAGTTTGCTCGGTTTGCGCGCGGCTTGGGCAGATGATTGTCCGCCGCTTGTGAAAGCGGATTGGATGTCGGCTGCACCCGCATTGGCCATGCCGGTGATGCCCGCCCATTGCGAGACGGTGGATCAGACGCCGCCGCAGTTTGCCTGGCCGGATCAAGGCGAGACACGCTATCAGCTTGAATTGCGCGATGCGCGGAAGCGGATTACACATCATGTAGCGGACCGCAACTGGCTGTTGCTGGATACGCCCTTGCCCGCAGGTGAGTATTTCTGGCGGGTCAAGCCACTGGCGATTCCCAGCAAGGGTTACGGCAAGGGTTTCGGCGAATGGCGGCAATTTCATATCACAGCGGATGCCGTTCCGTTTGCCGTCGCGGATGCGGCAACCCTGCTGAAATTCGCCAAGAGCAAGCCCAGGCCACGCGCTTTTCCGGTGGGCGAAGACCGGGAGCGCTATATCCAGAATCTGCTAACGCAGCGGCAATTGTCATGGAACGCATTTCTGGCCAATGCGCGCCAGCAATGGCGGCAACCGCATGTGGCTGCGCCGGACAGGCTTGCCAATGCCGAGGCGAACCGGAAAACCTATTCCCAGCAACTGGGTGGCAACAAGAAACAGGCCGGCCAGGAAATTAATCGGATGCTGGATTCCGCACTAGCTTGGAAAGTGACGCAGCAGCCCATCTATCTTGCCGATGCGAAGCATTCGCTGCTCCAGTTGGCGCTATGGGATCCGTCTGGCGCCACCGGTGTCAACCACCATCAGGTGGCGGGTCGGCTGGTCTGGGTCATGGCCTTGGGCCTGGATTGGCTCTACGACGAGTTGTCCGCCGAGGAGCGCAAGCGGATTGTCGATGTGCTCGCGGTGCGGATGGACGCCTTGATCCGCGAGTTCGGCATTTCTCCGCGCCGCAAGCTGGACAAGATGCCGTTCAATTCCCACGCCTGGGTGGCGATCGGCGAACTGGCGGCGGCGGCGAGCCTGCTGGTGGGAGAGCACGAGCAGGCCGATGCCTGGTTTGAAGCGACCGTGCGTCCGTTCCTGTTTCTATATTCACCATGGGGCGGCATGGACGGCGGTCTTGGCAACGGTACCGCCTATGGCATCTGGGATGCTTTGGCGCTGACAGCGCCGCTCGATATCCTGCGGATGAGCGTGGGCGTGGATATGTACCAAAAGGGTTGGAGTCGCAACCTGGGCCGTTTCCTGGCTAATTTTCTGCCACCAGGATCACCCGCCGGGGTATTCGGCGATGGGGCGGAAAAGCTGTATTTGAAGGGTGACGCGGGCAATCTGGCCGCTGCGCATGCTGGTCGGGTGGCTGATCCCTTGCTGAATTGGTATGCAAGCCAGGTTCCCGGGCGCCGGCCCAACGACTTCCTCCAGGTTTTACCTTCGACGACCTTGCCGGTGGACGAGCTTGGAAGCATGCTGCCGAATGCAACGCTGTTCAAGACGATCGGTTGGGCCGCTATGCACAGCGATCTCCAGGCCCGCGACCGGGTATCCATCTTTTTCAAATCCAGCCCCTATGGTTCGTTCAATCACAGCCATGCCGACCAGAACAGTTTCGTACTGCATGCGCGGGGGCACCCCTTGTTAATTGATTCGGGGTTTTACGATTTCCATGGCTCGCCGCACGGTATGCAGTGGTATCGCCAAACCCAGGCTCACAATGCGATCACTTTCGATGGTGGGCAGGGACAAGTGGCGGGCGATCGTGAAGCGGCAGGAAAAATCCTGCATTTTCTGCATACCCCCGCCAAGGACCGCGTCACCGGCGACAGTACGCCCGCTTACAAAGGTGCGCTAAGCCAGGCGGAGCGGACGTTGGTTTATCTGCGTCCGAATCAATTGCTGGTCTACGATGCCTTGGCGTCCCCGGTCGCGCGACGCTGGGAATGGAACATGCATGCACTGGCGCCTTTCAAGCAGGACACCTCAGGTCGCATCAACCTGGAAGTTGGAGGTGTCAAATTGTGCATTGACGCGCAATCCACTTCGCCTTTGTCGTTTTCCCAGAACGAAGGCTTTTCCGTGCCACCAGAATTCCGTACTTCGGGCGAAACAATCGCTCAGCAGCAATGGCATGGACGCTTCAGCAGCATCGAACCTAGTCGCGAAGCGGCTTTCGTTACCGTCCTCAGCATTGGTTGCGCCGCGCCCCTACCGGTCGTTGAAGCATTGGGGCAGCGGCAATACTCAATCAAACAGGGCGAAGTGAATATCTTGCTGAGCCCAAACGGTGGCTGACCACGGTTTGTGACAAACGCAATTCAGGCAATAAGCCGTTCGGGCTATTTTTGGGAGGATTCCTGACGAGGTGGTGTCATATAGCGTCGATTAAATAGCGAGCCTATCGACAACCGCAGCACTTCGACGTTTCGGCTTCGAAGCCCTTACCTTATGCAGCTGGTCAGCATTTCAGTCCTGGTTTTCAGCATGACCGCGATGTTGGTGTTTCTGCTGCGTACACCAGCCGCATGGGTTGGATGGGTCGATATTCCAGGCGGACGCAAACAACATGATGGGCATGTTCCTTTGGTCGGCGGTTTAGCGATGTTTCTTTCGATACTGCTGGCAACACTTGCCGATTTGCTGACGTGGCCGGGCCAAAGCAACGGTTTTCTCATGGGTGCGTTGTTTTTGGTGGTGCTTGGCCTTCTGGATGATCGTTTCGATCTTTCTCCCGCTGCCAAACTTCTCGGCCAGATTGTGGCTGCATGGTGTCTGGTCGGTTTTGACGGAGTCGGGATTCACACTCTCGGCGATCTGCTCGGCTTGGGACAAATCGGCCTGGGAGTGATCAGCTTGCCCGTCACCTTGTTCGTGGTGGTCGGTCTGATGAATGCAGTGAACTTCTTCGATGGTCTGGATGGCTTGGCTGCCGGTATGGCGCTTATCGGGCTAATGGTGCTGACATTGGTTGCCACGCTGACCAATCAAATCCAAATCCTGCCCATGTTGATCGCCTGCTTGGCTACCGTTGCAGGTTTCTGGGTATTCAACATGCGGTTTCATACGAATCATCAAGCCTTTGTCTTTATGGGCAATGCAGGCAGCATGTTGCTTGGTTTCACTCTGGCATGGTTTTCCATTCAACTGACCCAATCAAATGATTCCGCTTTGCCGCCGATCTTTGCGCTCTGGATTCTGTCGTTGCCTCTGATTGAAACGTTGAGTTTGATTGGCAGGCGTTTATGGGCTGGAAGACACCCTTTTCAGGCGGGTCGCGACCATTTGCACCACGCACTTTTGGTCACGGGTCTCGGTCATGCAGGAACGGTATGGGTTCTGCTGTTCATCCAGATATTGCTTGCCGGGATCGGCTACGTTTGCTGGCGCGCCGGCGTTGCAGAACATCTGATGTTCGGTGCCTTTGTGGCCTTGCTGCTGGCCTATCACACTGCACTGCCGCATGGATGGAAATTGATCGCCTGGTTCAATAGCGAACGCGGCCCTGCTATCGGCAGAAGCCGATGAACAAGTTCGTCCACGCCCAGGTTGCGGGGCTATTCGTCTGCGGTCTGCTGTTTTTTTCCCAGCCATGCGTGGCATCTACCGCACCCGACATGGCACCTGGGCATTGTCGAGTGTTCGATGAACAACTGCGAGACGACTACCGTGGCGGGTGCAGGAATGGATTGGCGCATGGCAAGGGCAGCGCAACCGGAAAAGCCTTCTACGAGGGCAATTTTCGAGCGGGCCTTAAAGAGGGGACGGGACGCTGGATTTTGCCCAATGGCGATTTATATACAGGCGAATTCAAGTTGGATTTGCCGCATGGCAAGGGTTATTACGAATGGCGTAGTGATTCTTTGCAGCGGGGCAACCGTTACCTGGGTGAGTTCAGTTTCGGAAAGAAGCAAGGCTACGGTGTGCTATTGACGGCAGACGGGGACCGATACGAAGGACGCTGGCAGGATGATGCGCGGGTTGGTCAGACCGCGACTGAAATTCAGTTTCAGCGACGCTATCGAGCTCAATTCGAAGCGATCCAGCCGGGTGGCGTTGTCTGTCGTGACTATCCGTTCGGTATCGGCGGAACACTGCATGTCCAGGGCAGAGTCGAAGACCGCCGAGGCGGCCTGCTTAAGATCAAGCTGAGTCAAACACACCGGCAAGAATTGGCACTGCCAGAGATGATAGACAACGAAAGCATCATGGAATGGTTGCCATGTCTGTGACCCGCCAACAACATTTTTCCCCACAGCGGGAGCGGCAACCAAAATGCAACACCAGCTTGCTACCTTACGTCGGATAAGTGACGAAAAATGTTCTCGCACGGATGCATCTTGAAGAAAGATACCTTATGAGATTTGGTCGGTTACAGAATTACATATTGCTTGCGCTCTCCCTTCTGACGGTGCCGGTACAGGCTGCCGAACCTTCTGTGACTGTGCTTTCCACAGCCAAGGATTCGGCCACATTGCTTGTCAAGTCAGGCGAATTGACTGAAACCATTACGATTTCGGCGGGGCAGACCGCTTCGGCTGCGAATCAAACCATTTCCGTTGCCTTTGTCAGCGCGGATAAAGTGGTATTAGCTGTCAATGGCAGCGTCACCACGCTGACAGTCGGCTCCGGTGCGTTACTTGTCGGCGGCATGACGACTCTTGGTACAACGATAGCCGGAGCCACGGTAATCGCCGGAGCTTTGGCAGCGACCTCGCAAAGCGGTTCATCCACCACTCACAACGCCACTGCTACCCACCATTGATCGCCTGCCAATGCCCCTGTGATTGGGTCATTCGGCAGGTCTTGTCTCTTCTGAGCAAATGCAATTGCCTAATAAAGCAATTGCCCAATTGAGACCTTCCTTTGAGTTAGCCTTGCTTCAATATGGCGACATTTATTCATGCCCTATCTCCGGCCAAGGCATAACCGCGTCTTCACCTGTTTACTTGCCTTTTCAGCTTCATTTTTCTCCAGCCTTACCTACTCAGAACCAAGTCTGATCGGCCAATCCGGGCTGATTGCAATGCCCGACGCACGCATCGATCCAGATTCGACTTGGCGTCTTGGCCTGAGCCACGCCGCACCGTACTCGACGTTTTGGAGTTCGGTCACCGCAATGCCCTGGCTGGAGGTATCCGGACGAGTGACCCGAATTGCTGAAGTACCCGGTTTTCCCGGTACAAGTTTTGAGCAAACCTACGGTGACTACAAAGATAAAACCTTCGACATGAAGATTCGGCTGATCGATGAAAAGCGATACACGCCCGCGCTCAGTCTTGGCCTGCAAGACTACTTGGGTACAGGGATTTTTCGGGCGAACTATCTTGCCGCCAGCAAGCGTTTCGGTGAGGTTGATCTCACCGTCGGAATGGGCAATGGGCGGATAGACGGAGCATTCGCCGGACTGCGCTATATGCCAGCCTGGCTGCCTGCCGTTGGCCTGAGCATGGAGTACGACGCCAACGACTATTCGGGTGATTATGGCGCTGCGCAAAGCGGGGTGGCCGTGCACGAAAAGGGAATCAATCTGGCGCTGCAATATCAGCATGGTCCCTACGCTGCGCAACTCTCGCGTGCACATGGCGAATGGGGCATCAATGCCCATTTCCGGATACCGCTCGACGACAAGGAGTTCGTTCCCAAGACAGCGGAACCAGAACCCTATTCACGGATTGAACCCCGCCCGAATGAAGCAGCATGGCTTGCGGAACCGATTTTCCAGCGTCGGATGGTCAAATCTCTGCTCGAACAGGATTTTCGCAATATTCAAATTCACTACAAACAGCGACATCTAAGCGTCAACCTCACCAACACGCGTATTTCTCATATGAGCCGGGCCATTGGACGTGCAGCGCGCATCGTGTTGGCCTTGGCCCCGCGCGAGACAAGCGAAATCTCGATAACCTACAGCAAGCAGGATCAATCGCTTGCGATCTATACCTTCGTCGACCTCAAGCGCCTGGATGCATATTTTTCCGGCCTGACCACACGGCGACAATTGGCCGCAACGGTACTTATCGAACATGCCTCTCCGTTGCGCAACGCCACGGTCAGCGATGAAAACGACTTGCTCGATGGACTGGATGAGCAAAAGACACCGTTACGACTGGCTGACGATGACACAGGTGATGTAGTCGCGTTTTCTTATGGCGATGGTTTTTACCGACAACTCCGCATCGCACCCAAACTCTCCCTATTCGTGAATGACCCCTCGGGCGCATTTCGCTACGACGTGCATGCAAGCGCCAGCTTTCGCCAAAGAGTCACCAAGGGACAATATCTGAATGGCGCATTAAGGCTCACTTTGGCCGAAAACATCAGCCAAATCACCACCCGTTCCAACAGCTTGCTGCCGCACGTCCGCTCCGACGTGGCGGAATACAAACGGGCCGCAGACCTGAAACTCGACCATCTGATCTGGAGCCGTTATTGGCAACCAGGACACAAAATGTATGCGCGGGCTTCCGCCGGACTTTATGAAGAAATGTTTGGTGGCTTCGGTGGGCAACTGCTCTATCTACCCAAAAAGGGCGACTGGGCAGCCGACTTCAGCTTGGATTGGCTCAAACAGCGTGATTACAAAGGTGTCGGTTTTCGCGCTTATTCAACCACCACAGGCATCGCCAGCCTGCACCAACGATTTCCACAATACGGTTTGACGGCAACATTGCGTGCGGGTCGCTTTCTGGCTGGCGACGAAGGCCTGCGCATGGAACTGAAGCGCCGTTTCCGTTCCGGCATCGAACTTGGCGCTTGGTACACCATCACCAATGGAAATGACATTACCAACCCGGGCTCTCCAAGCGATCCCTACAACGACAAGGGCTTGTTCCTGTCCATCCCGATGAGCTCTGTACTGCCGCGAGACACTCAGGGCGTAGCGAACTATGCAATTTCACCCTGGACCAGAGATGTCGGCCAGATGGTCGCTTCCCCGGGAGATATCTACGAATTACTGGAAAAGCCATTGCAGCTGGATATGCGCGATTTCGATGGTTTACAAGAGTTCGGCGACGTCAACGATGATTATCGGTTACCTGCTCAACCGGCCAGCTCACCTTAAACACAAATTCCCGGCCATCGGCGGTGGCCGCTATCGCTGACGCCCCCCAGGCTGTTTGCCAGGCCATATGAGCCGAAATGGCTAGCTTTGGCTATTACTTAATACATATCTATGTAACTCGCATCGTCGAGATTGTGCAGTGTCGGCATCTCGTCGGCCTCGCCCAGTCCATTTGCAAACAAGATCAGTAGAGGGAAGCGTTTTGCGCTTGCCCAAAGCCTGAAAGGAAGATACCCATGCAGCTCAATAAACTCACTCTCGCCGTCGCCCTGGTCCTGTCCAGCCAAGCCCAAGCCGCCGTCCCCTACACCACCCCTGTTCTGCCTGTTGGCGACGCTCAGGAAATGACCGCCCCCTATATCCTGGCAGACGGCTGGACCCAGAAAGTCATCGCCAACCGTACCAATCAAAATGCTCTGGTTCCCGGTTCCAACTCAGGAGACTGGGACATGATCGATTCCAACCGCACCGGCGCTGATGCCAACCGCTACCTGTTCATGCCGTTCGAAACCGACACTGCCGGCGTGCAGCGCGTCGATCTGTGGGACGCCAACTACAACACGCGCACTGTCACCATCGTCGCCCCCGGCACCCAGAGCTTCAAGTCTGGCGACGCTTCGCGCTGGACCCCGTGGGGCACCTACCTGACAGCCGAAGAATCCTGGAGCGATCCGACTCCGACTGGCGGCACCGCCGGCACCAGCATTAATGGCCGTCTGTTCGAAGTCACCAACCCGACCACGGCTGCGGCCAATGGCGGCGACTTCGTGCACCGCAAGATCGGCCCGGCCGACATCCGCGCGTCGCACGAAGGCCTGGCGTTCGACAAGAACAACAATTTCTACTTCATCGACGAGCGCAACGACAGCCACATTTTCAAGTTCACCTCGTCCAACCCCAACGCCAACAACGGCGCTGATTTCTTTGGCGCTGGCCAGACCTCCGTGCTGCGCGTAGGCGATGGCACGACGCAAGAAGCCACCGGTGCCTACACCTGGGTTGCGCTGACTGATGCAACCGGCAACGCATTGCCCGGTACCATTGTCGGAACCGATGGCAATGGCATGACGATTCTTGATGGCCGTGCCACCCCGAATGTAGCCGCTTTCCTGGGCACCAACTTCGATCGCCCGGAAGATCTGGAAATTCAGGATCTGGCCAACGGCGATCAACGCCTGTATGTCGCCACCACGACAAACAACAATGTGTTTGCCCTGGATCTGGCCAACAGCGAAATCGATTTGTTTGCCAGCCGTGCCACGATTGACGCAGCGACCGGTGTTGCTGTTGGTTCGGTATTCACCAGCCCCGACAACCTGGCGATCGGTCCCGATGGCACCATATACATCATCGAAGACCAGCCCGGCGGTGTTGAAAATCTCTGGAGCACTGTTGATGCAAACAAGGACGGCATTGCCGAATCCATGAGCGTGATCGCAACGCTGCGCACCGACGATGCCGAGTCGACCGGCATGTATTTCCTGGGCGACGAGATTTACGTCAATGTTCAGCATCCTGCGAGCGGCAATGACGTGCTGGTGCAAATCACCCCCGTCCCCGAACCTGAGACCTACGCCATGATGCTGGCCGGTCTGGGCCTGGTGGGCTTCATGGCCCGTCGTCGCAAGGCCTGATGATCGGCTGAGCAGCCCCCCCCTGGCCATGGGCGTGAGTCCATGCCGGGGGTCAGCAAGAACCAACTGGCCGCCAGCTCAGCTCGCGGCCAGTTCATTGATGCGCAGCAAGCCACCTCGGCCAGCCAGCCGCACCGCTACCGAGGAGCTATTCCATGTTCAATCTCAAATCATTCCCGCGCAGCGCCCTTGCTAGCGCGCTGGCGCTCACCTTTTCGGCGAACGCCTTCTCCGCGGGCGCCAATGCCTACGTGCAAACCAATCTCGTCGCCAACGACTTCGCCGGCCAGCCGCAGGAATTCTTTGTGCAAGGCCCGGCCACCAACTTCTCCAACGGCAGCACCTACGGCAATGATGCCGGCGCCGCCAAGTTCATTTTCGTGACCCAGGACGGCACCATCAACGCCTGGCGCACCAAGACCGACCCCGGCATGGTGGAAGCTGTGGTGGTGAAAGACTATTCCGAAGCCAGCAGCATCGTGCCCGGAACGCAAACCCCGGACAGCGCCGCCCCGGCTTCAACGGTGTGGCCCTGACCGTGGATCACTGGACCACCGACGGCAACGGCAACTCGGTCGCCGATAACCGCCTGTACGTCGCCGACTTCGCCAACGGCAACATCATGACCTTCGACAACCAGTGGAACGACATCAGCGCCAGCACGCCCTTCGCGCGCCCCGCCGATCTCTCCGCGGTGTGGATGCCCTTCAACGTGCAGGTACTGGGCGACAACCGCGTCTATGTGGCCTGGACCGAGAACTCGCTGGAAATCGACGAGCCGACCGAGGAAGTTCCCGGCACCGGCCTTGGCCGCATCGTCGCCTATGACCGTGACGGCAACATGTTGCAGGACTACAGCGACCACGCCCTCCTCAACAACCCCTGGGGCATGGTCATCGCGCCGGATAACTGGGGCGCTTTCGGTGGCGCGCTGCTGGCGGCCAACTTCGGCAACGGCTGGTCTCTCGGCGATGCCGACAGCCTGTACTTCACCGCCGGGCCGAATGAGGAAGCCGACGGCATCCTCGGTCGCCTGAACGTCGTTACCGCTCCCGTACCCGAGCCCGAGACCTACGCCCTGATGCTGGCCGGCCTCGGCCTGGTCGGCGCCATGGCGCGTCGCCGCAAAAACCGGGCATAAGTTCGACTGAGGTCAAATGCCGGGCGGAATCCGCTCTGCCCGGCAGACGCGCGCGGAACCGCACGCCACCGCTTCGACTGCAAATCATGGCGATTTCCGTCCTTCAAGTCGAATCACGTCTCACGGCACAGTCAACCAAACTTCGGATCGCTGCAGGCGTCTCGAAAATGGCCCATATCCCCATTCAGGAATGGCTGGGAATTTCCCTTTGAAACGTAATCCCCGACGTAACCCCAGCCAAAAAACAAAAAGGCCCGCATCGCTGCGGGCCCTTGCTGTATCTGGCTCCCCGACCTGGACTCGAACCAGGGACACACGGATTAACAGTCTAACCTCCGTGCGTTTAACCAAGACACATCAAGCACTACAAACCTATACAAAACAACAAACTAGATATAAATTAACCTTAACGGGGTTACACAAAAAACA